>NZ_JAMYDZ010000042.1:0-26014 GCF_024129905.1 Pseudomonas sp. 21LCFQ010
ACTAGGTTTTGTACGAAAAGTCAGTACGGGTAAAATTGCCGCCATGATTGGCTGGAGGCCCGCATGGCAAAGCGTTAAGAACTCTCCGACGCATCGTGGGAATTGATCAAGGATCTGGTTTCTCCAGAGCAGAAAATGGGTCGCCCACGCAGTGATGATCGTCTGGTACTCCACGCAATCCTGTGGATCCTCTGCTCGGGCGCTGCCTGGCGTGATCTGCCGGAACGCTTTGGGCCTTGGTCAACGGTGTATCAGCGTTTTCGTGACTGGCGCGACGACGGTACGTTCGACCGGATACTGGAGCGCTTGCACATCCGATTAAACCGGGAGGGACTGATTGATCTGGACACTTGGATGATCGATTCCACTGCGATACGCGCAACCCGAGCCTCTTCAGGCACCGGGAAAAAAGGGGGCCTGAAGAACCGCTAGACCATGCTCTGGGACGTAGTCGAGGCGGCCTTACTACCAAGATTCACATGATCTGTGACGCCAATGGTGTTCCATTACGCTTCATTCTTTCGCCGGGGCAAACCAGCGATATCGCTCATGCCCAGCCGTTGCTGGATCAGGTGCGAATTCCCGGTAAGCCGGAGCGTCCACGCAAACGCAGTCGCTGGTTACTGGCTGACAAAGGCTATGACGCGCAACACCTGCGCCATTACTGCGACCGCTATCGAATACAGCCGGTGATCCCGCTGCGTGCCATGCCACGCAAGCCTCGGCCTGGCCTGCCCCGACTCTTTGATCGTCCAAAGTATCGGCAGCGGAACATCATTGAGCGGATGTTTGGCTGGCTGAAAGAGAACCGCAGAATAGGCACTCGCTACGACAAGCTGGCGAGAAGCTTTTCAGCCATGGTCACGCTGGCCTGCAGCCTGCGTTGCATGCGTCAGTACTTTTCGTACAAAACCTAGGGGCGATTCAACCATCGCAAACCCATTTGCGATCCCCCTACGCGTGGGCCGGTGCAAAAGGTGCTGGTACTGCATAGGCAGGCGCCTGTGCCTCGCTCACGGGTCAAGTTGAGTGAGGGTATGTTCCCATGGTGGGCAAGGTGACCAAGCCTCCACCAGCTTATCTATGAAGAGTCGAATTTTTGGAGAGAGGTGCCGCTTGCTAGGGTAGATAACCCGAATAGGCTCGGCAACCTCCGCATACCCTGCAAGCAATTGAACGAGCCTGCCGCTCCGCAAATCTTCGTTAACCACGTAGGATGGCAGAGTCGCGATACCCAAGCCAGCGACAGCTGACTGGTGCAAGGACTCAGCACTGTCCATCTGTAACCTTCCACTATGAGTAACGGGCAAAGTGCGACCATTTACTCGAAAATTCCAGGGAAGCAGCCTCCCTCCGCTCACAAAATGCAAACACTGGTGCTCGGACAAATCTTCGGGTGTTTGGGGCTGATCATGCTCAGCCAGATACTTGGGAGAAGCGCAGGTAATCATTTGCTGGTAGGCCACAGTACGCGTGAGCAACCGAGAGTCTTCCTTGGGAGGCCCGATGCGCATGGCCAAATCAAATCCCTCATCGATCAGATCGACCAGCCTGTCAGAAAAGGTGATATCCACGCTCAGGGAGGGCCAATCCTTAAGGCAGCACTCAATGTGCTGAAGGACATGAAGTCTGCCCAGCGCAACCGGCAGACTCATCCGCAGTCGCCCACTGGGTGTCGAACGACGAAACGCAAGGGCATCCTCCACGTCGTCCAGATCCTGAAGAACGCCCACGCAGCGCTCATACAGAACCTGGCCGTCATCCGTCATGCTTAAACTGCGCGTAGTGCGATTCAGTAAACGTACCTGTAAACGAGCCTCGAGCCTGACTATCGACTTCCCCACTGCAGAGCGCGTAAGGCCAAGCTGTTTTGCCGCCGCAGTGAAGCTTCCAGCATTTACCGAGCTCACAAACGCGGCAATATCATTCAGGTTATGGAGTTCCATACGGCCTCGGTGGTCTCAACGTTCGGGCGGCTTAGCACCTGTTATGGGGAACCCTATTCCCCAATACTAAGCATAGTATCTCAATTAGCTAATCCACTCCCAACGATCAATTGAGGTCATTATGAACACCAAAGTACAAGCAGCCGTCCAAACCTGGGCCAACAGCCTGAGCGATCTGGTACCCGTTCTTAAGGGAATCGATACCACTACAAAAATGAGCGACATCCGCGACTCTTACGCAAAAATGCTCGCGCAAAATCCTGCGCCTGCTGGCGTCAAATTCGAAGCAGTCGACATGGGCGGCGTACCGGGCACACTGGTTACCCCTGATGAGATCAAAACAGACGCAGTCGTCATGTACATCCACGGTGGTGCGTACATTGTAGGACGTCCAGACGGCTACCACGGTATCGGCGGCAACTACGCGAAAATGCTCGGTGCTCGTGTGTACATGCCGGACTACCGCCTCGCTCCTGAGCACAAGTTCCCAGCATCAATTGACGACACATTGCGCGCTTACGAATGGTTGCTTGAGCAGAAAATCCCGGCTAACAAAATTGCGTTCTCTGGCGAGTCGGCTGGTGGCGCAATGGTCGTCAGCGTCATGGTCGCGGCTAAATCGAAAGGGCTTCCATTGCCTGCGGTTGGCTCCTCCATCTCACCATGGGCGAACCTTGAACACACCGGTGCTTCCATGAGCAACCGTGAAGGTCTGGATCCTCTGAACTCCAAGCCTGTCTTGGACATCCTCGCCAGAGCATTCCTAGGCGACACATTGGCCAATCATCCTCTGGCCTCACCTGTGTTCGCGGACGTCACCGGTCTTCCACCAATCTTGGTGCAGATCGGCGAGAACGAGCTGATGTTGAGTGATGCAATGCGCCTTGCAACTCACCTGGCTGATAACCGGGTTCGCGTGAACCTGGAAGTATGGCCTGCGATGTTCCACGCCTGGCACTTCTACGCCACCATGCTGCCAGAAGGTCAGCAGGCTATGGAGAGTTCCGTGCACTTCATCGAGGCTGGCTTGGCCGACGCTAACCGCTAAAGCGCAGACCGACCGTGACAGTTTCCGGCTGTCGCGGCTCGCCCTTTGGCATTCAAGCAACAGTGCTCCCCCTAGGTGGGTACACTCCTTCGCCAGCGACGAGGCGAGAACTGGTTTTGTCCGTCGCTTAGGTTGATTGCGCCGAGATAAGCATTCCTGATGCTCCAGATCCTCTTTCTGAGCAGTAGTTTGATAGCAAGGCCCTGGGTGTGCCCCTTAGGTAGCCGTAGCGGAATAATTCCCACAAGTGCTCATCAGGCCTAGGTGTAGCTTCATTCCACGTTCCAGGGATGCTGCCGCCATTTATCCTGAAAGAACTCAATGAACACTCGAATACGTGGGCTCAGGTGTTTCCGGTCGGAGTACAACAAGTAAACCGGCTCGACGACGCCTGAACTGAACGCATCCAGCAACGGCACCAGGGCGCCAGCCTTTATGTCCAGACCGATATGGAAGTCGGCCAGCTTGACGATACCAGCACCTGAAAGCGCCATATCGCGTAGCAAATCGCCCTGGGTGAACGACGCCCTGGCGGCGATGGGAACCGAGACACCGTCCCCTTCCTGCAAGAACGACCACTTGTTCCAGGGGCTGACAAAGCTGAAGTTGAAGCAGCGGTGCTGCAGCAGATCCGCCGGCACAGTGGGGGTGCCATGCTCAGCCAGGTACTGCGGAGATGCGCAGATCAGCCATTGCGTCTCGCCGATACGCTTGGCGATGCGCGACGAACTGGGCAATACGCCGCTGTGGATGGCGATGTCGAGCCCTTGCTCGAAGTGATCGACGAATTGCGCACCCAGTTGTATTTCCACATCCAGCGCCGGGTATAGGTCCATAAATTCGGGCAACCAGGGCACGATCTGGTGTTTGGCGAACGAGGTCATGGTGTGCAATCGCAGCGTGCCGCTGACTCTTGAAGGCAGCGCCTCGGCCAACGAGTCCGCCTCGTTCATCGCATCCACCACAGCCTTGGCACTGCGCAGATAGGCCGCGCCTTCTTCGGTCAGGGTGAGCACCCGAGAGCCACGCTGGAACAAGCGCACCTGCAGACGATTCTCCAGGCGGGTAATCAGCTTGCTCACGGCCGATGGCGTCATCTTGTGCATCCGGGCAGCGGCCGAGAAACTGCCACATTCCGTGGACCAGATGAACGCGAGTAATTGTGAGTAATTGTCCATGCATCGTCCTGCGTAATGGTCGCGACGCGGTGCCGAAGTGGGTGCTAAAAAAACGCGCCGGAGCGCGTTCTTTTCAGGCTGTCCGGTTTACCGGATGAACTGCTCGATGTAGTCATCCGGCAGGCCTAGGGTCTTGTAGTGGGCACGAGCGGTTTCGAGCTTGGTGAACACGTCCTCATAGCCTACCGCGACACCCTGGGGGTCGACATAAGTGTAGCCACCTTGCACATGGAACCAGGTGATCATTTCTTCGACGCCTTCGGGCACAAACAGCGTGTGGGTTTCGCCCGGTGGCTCGTAGGCGAACGAGCCCTCTTCAGCGACCCAATCGTGTTCTAGGTAATACCAGCGGCCTTTGAGCACGATGGCGTGGACACCACCGGTATGCCGATGACGCGACAGCACACCGGCCTGGCGCACGCGCAGCAGATTGATGTAGTAGCCGCCGGTAGTACTGAGCAGAAGGGGCTTGAAGGATACGGATTTGGTTACCGGTACCCACAGGTTGTCATCTTCCAGCCATGTAGTCATTACACCGGGGTGAACCATGTCGGGGGTCATGTACGGGACTTGCGGCAATTGGTACGGAATCGCCAGTTCATCAGGCTTAACAGGAGTGTTCACGTTGAGTCCTCTCAGTTGGTTTTCTCGCAATCGCTGAACGGGTTCTGCATAGCGATCACGGCTGATTCCGAGGTTATGGCAGTGATCTGGCGGTGAAAATAGCGCCAAGGGCACACCACCTATGACGTCAGGGCACAGAAGAAACAAGGCATCGATAAAAAACTCAACTCACAGGATCAGCTAGACCCTAGGAGTACTTTCTACAGGCGAGCTAAAGCTCGGGGCTCTAGAGCCCCACTGAAAGCAGAGTTATTTGATGACGATAGGGTTGACCGGTGCACCAGTCCCGCCGACCACTTTCAGGGGCGCTGCGGTGTAGAGGAAGGTCCACTGATTATCAGCGGCGCAATCATCGGCCAGCGGGTCTAGCAACGCGATCTCGGTGAGCGTGATGCCCAGGTTACGCATCAGTGCATTGTGCAGTGGCAAGGCCACGCCCGAGACGGGGTCCACAGTCACTTCATTGGCGATGGTGTCTGTCACGATGTTGGGGATTTCCATCTCGTGGAACCATTTGACTAGTTCAGGACTGTAGGTCAGCCCCGGCTCGATGAAATCTTTGTAGAACTCCTCAGGATCGCGGTGGTAGAAGGAGCCGATCCAGCCGGTGCGGATGATCAAAATATCGCGCTTGTTGATGGCCACACCCTGGGCCTCAGCTGCATTCATCAGATCCATGTGGGTGAAGGTTTCACCGGGATCAAGCACGTCCTTGCCGCGGTAACGCGCCATGTCGATAAGAATGCCGCGCCCCACCACACCGCGTTCGCCAATCGGTGCCACGCTAGCCTTGGCCAGGGAGCCGATGGTGGTGTCGGCGTTATAGCCGTTCCAGATCTGATCGTCATACCAGACATGGCCCAAGGCGTCGTACTGCGTCGAGCCTTGCAGGTGAAAAAACATCACGTCATCGGCGTATTCATAAGAGCCGGGAAAGTGCGGGCCTTTGCCGCAGTTGTAGTGGCCACGGTCCATGATGTTCATGCGTCGGGCCTGGGAGCGACCCGGCCAAACCGGGTCGCCTTTGGGGTCACCGATACGCACCTGCAAGGTGAAGGTTTTGCCTTGCTTAACCTCGGCAATGCCCTGCAGCACCTCAACACCCGTCAGGTAATTGAGCGCGCCCACCTCATCATCGGGGCCCCATTTGCCCCAGTTCTTCGGGGAATCTTTGAGCAGGTCGTGGACGTGGGGAACGGTTTTCTCGGTCATTTTATTGATCTCACTCTTGTCGTTATTAGCAGCACCCAGGCTGGCGGTTAATGCCGCATCACACAGCGGCAGGCTTGGTACTCTTGAGCCCGGCACCGAGCTGGTCGGCGGCCGCCAAGCCACGGACCAGGCGCTCGTAGGTCAATGCCGGTTGCATGTTCTTGGCATAGGCGGCCGACAAGGTTGCGCCGACCAAGGTGTCGAGTTCGGCGGCGCTCAGCGGCTGGGTCTGGCCCAGCTCGGCGAGGGTGACGGGCAGCTTCACGGCCTGCAGCAGGTGCGCGACCCGGCTGATTTCCGCGATTGGCCGCTCCTCGACAGCCATCTGCACCATGGTGCCGAACGCAACCAGCTCGCCATGCAGCATCGCAGCCATGGTCGGGATCGAGGTCAGGCCGCGGACCAGCGCATGGGACAGCGACAGGCCGCCACTTTCAAAGCCCACCCCACTGATCAGCACCGTGCCTTCCACCACCCGCTCGACATCGTCATTGACCTCGTTACGGCACACCGCCTGGTAGGCGGCAACGCCGTATTGCATGAGAGTGTCGAAGACCATGTCGGTCAGCATCAGCGCGGTGTGCAGGGCCGGCGTGCCGAAGGAGTTGTTGCCACCCGCCGCGTGGCACTGGTGGGCCTCGAACTTCTTGCTGATGGCATCGCCAATGCCAGCGGCGAAGAAACGCGCCGGCGCCTGGGCGATCACCTGGGTGTCGACGATGACCGCCGAAGGGTTCATCTTCAGGTACTCCACCCCTACAACCTTGTGGCTCTCGTCATACAGCACAATCAGCCGGCTGGTGGGCGCATCGCTTGAGGCGATGGTGGGGCAGACAATAATCGGCATCCCAAGATTGACCGACAGGCCCTTGGCGGTGTCGATGGTCTTGCCGCCGCCCAGCGCCACGACGGTGTCCGGCGCCAGTGGTTGCGCCTGCTCGGACAACTGCGCAATCGCCGCCCGCGTGCACTCACCGGGGAACACGATGGGCGTGGCCTCGACGCCGTATGCCTGCAGCGCACGGGCGACATCAGGCCACAAATGCTCGGCCACAAACTCATCGCACAACACCAAGGGCCGCGACCGACCCATATCAGACAGCACCCTGCCCAACTCTTGCAATGCTCCGGGGCCCTGCTCGTAGCGGCCCGGAAATCCCATTGTCTTAACCATGACTCACACCTTCCTGCACATTGCGTAACCGGCGCACGACTACGCCTTGACCACTCAGCGCATCAACCAGCCGCCCGCCACATCGACGACCTGGCCGGTAATAAATTCGCTTTCGCTCGACGTCAGAAAGCAGGCCGCACGGGCCACTTCCAGCGGGGTGCCGAGCCGACGCAGTGGCGTGTCATCGACCACCGCCTGATTCGCCTCTGCCGACACTGTCTTGAGTAGCGGCGTCTCGATCCGCCCCGGCGCCAGGGCGTTGGCGGTAATGCCAAACGGCCCCAACTCGCCGGCCAGGTGGCGGGTAAAGCCGATAATCGCCGCCTTGGTCGCACTGTAATGGGCCGCCACCAGCGGCAGAAACGCACTGCCGGCCACCGATGACATATTGACGATACGACCGAAGCGCCGCTCCACCATGGACGGCGTCAGAATGCGTACCAGGTTGAACGAACCGTTAAGATTGATCGCGACAACACGCTGCCACTCGTCCGGCGTCATCTGCCAGATTGGCGCCGGGGCGCCGTTGTGCTTGGGCGAGATGCCGGCGTTATTGATCAGGGTGTCGATAGGCCCCAGCGCCTGGCGCAGCCGCTCGCAGGCCTGGGCACAACCGGCGTAATCGGCCACATCGGCATGCGCCCAGCTCACCTTGAAACCGGCCTCGCGCAACTGCGCGGCCTGCGCCTCGACCTTGACCGCATCGGCGTCCACCAAGGCCACCGCTGCGCCTTCCCGGCAATACTGTTCAGCGATAGCCGCACCGATACCGCCACCAGCACCGGTGACCAGCACGACGCGCCCGGAATGTCTGGAATCTGTCATGTCATGAACTCATCTATTGGTATTTTGTATAACTACGCCGCAGCGAACACTCGTCTCACACGCTGGGGTTGGAATAGAAGGCGATGATCGCCGGCAGCACCTGTTCTGGCGCCTCCAGGGTCGGGCTGTGCCCTATCTTGCTCAGGCGCATGAGCTTGGCATTGGGCAGTTCGCGCTTCATCTCATCGGACCAGGCGGGTGGCCGTGGCATGTCTTCCTCGCCGTTGATGATCAGCACCGGAATCCTGATTGACGGCAGCAATGGCACTGAGGTTTCGCGGTGCATCACGCCTTTCATCGCTGGGCGCAAGGTCTTGGGCAGCGCGGCGATGCGCTCACGCCAGTAGGCCATCAGCGCCTGTTTATCGGGGTTATTGCGCGTGGTCTTGCCGAACATCACCTCCATGGTCATGTCGAGAATCTCACCGGTGAATCCCTGTTCGCCGGCATCCACCACCCACTGTGCAAAGCGTGCGCCCTGCTCCGGCGGCTCGCCACAGGCCGACGACCCCGCCACCACCAGCGAGCGAAACAACGCCTGCCGCTGGGCGATCAGCCGGAAGGCCACATCACCGCCCATGGACTGGGCCATAACGTTGATGTCTTTAAGCTGCATGGCTTCGATCAGCGCCAGCATGTCGTCAGCGCATTCATCCATGGTGATGATGTCGACATCGTGCAGGGCGCTTTTGCCCTGGCCCCTGAAATCGGGGCGCACTACCCGAAACTTGCCAGCCGCAGCCTGTACCAGCCCGTCGAACATCGTGCCGTCGAGAAAGCACGAATGCAGACACAGCACCACCGGCAACTCTGCCTCACCGGTGTCCGCAACCCACAATGTAGTGCCGTTAACCTGAATATTCTTACCCTTTGTAGCGGCTAATTGCTGCATGTTGAATCTCCTGATGTTATTGACCCCAGAGGGACTTCTTATAGATTTCAGGTGTTGCCTAAGGCCTTAGTTGTCCATGTTGCAGGACGCTTTGGAGACCAGCGCCCGGTCATGCTGGAGGAACCAGCCGGTGGTTTCCCGCGTGAAGAACGCGGTGATCAACGCGGCTATCACCATCAGCCCGGAGATGAAATACAGCGCATAGTTGTAGCCTGCCGCCTGGTCGAAACCGCCACCGGCACCGATAAACAAGCCGATCACCAGCGGGCCGAAGCCACCGGCGTAAATGCCCACGTTGACGATCGAGCCGGCGATACCGGAAGAGCCTGGCTTGGCCGAGTCAAAGGCGATCGCATACAGCAGCGTGTAAGGCGCGTTCATGGCAAAGCCGGCGAACAGCTGGATGCAGATCAGCCAGGTCAGGCTGACCGAGGAGAACTTGAACAGGTAGATACCAACGGCCAGCCAGGCGAACACCAGGATCAGGCACAACTTGCGGCCCACCCGGTCCGAGATCCAACCCCAGGCAATCTGGCCAATACCACCGGTGATGGTGAACAGCACCGAATACGCCGCGGCCTCGGCAAAGTTGTAGCGGGCGACAAACGCCAGGTACTGCGGCAACCAGAAGCTGATGCCGAAATAACCGACGATGGCCAACATCGACACCAGGGCAATGTTGCTGATGTTCGGATTGCGGATGGCGGAGCGGAACGCGCCCTCGGGGGCCACCACCGTGCCTTGCGCCGCGCTCAGCGCCGGCAGGGTTTCGCCCGTCTCACGCACATGCTTGACGAAGGCGTCATAGCGCTTCTTGGTGCAGAACCACCAGTAGATCGAGAAAACGATGATCATCGGCACCGGGAACAGCAGAAACGCCAGGCGCCAGTTCTCCGGGCCGTAAGCGTTAAGCAGCGCACTGATCGCCAAGCCGCCAATCAGCGTGCCCCACGGATACCCGGTGTGGTGCAGGCCCAGGGCAAAACCACGGCGCTCTTTGGACCACCACTCGGACACCGAGGTGACCTCGATGGCCTCCCCGGCACCACCAAATGCGTGGGAAATAATCTGCAAGGCCACCAGCATGCCCAGCGAGGCGGTGAGGATGTTCAGGCCCGTCAGGAAGGTGAACAGCGTGTAGGCAATAACGATGGGCAGGTGACGATACTTGCGCATCCAGCCCTGCCCGCCCTTGTCCGCCCAGATCATGCACGGCACGGCGATCAGGGACGTGGCGACCGTGATGATGGCGGCCAACAACCCCGTCAACTCAGGACTGGTCTTGAACTCACTGGTAATCGAGGGCAACACCATAAAGAACATCTGGCGAGAGTTCGCGTCCATGGCATACACCAGCCAGAGCAAAATCATCGCGCCCCAAGAAGCGGCGCCCGCGCCCTTGGAAACTTTTTTCAACGACGGCATGACACCGGCTTTTTCTTGCGCGAGTCCCATAGTGGAGTCTCCGGATAATTTTATTTTTATTGTTCCGAGTGATCGTGCAGGGCGAGCATCGGACTACCAGTGGCGAGGGAAAGCATCCCGAGCCATCGCGCTTGAGACTACGACTGATAAATATCCATCCGATATAGCTAGAAAATCACACCTGCTTTGAATTTTCGTCACAGGTCGATGCTTTAGCGCCGGGAACAACACCGCGCTGCCCGGCTCAAAAAAGCCAAGCTGCGAATGTGCTGTGTTTAGTACTGCAACGCGAAAACACCATCCGCACACTAGGCGCGAGTAAGAAAAACAGGCAGCCTCGCTGGAAGGCAGTAGCGTGATACGTCTGTTTAACTCAATCTATGTCCATCCTGCTGGCACCCGATGTCGGGTTGGCAAAACGGGTGTTCCTGATCGCTTTATAGAGAGTCGCGTTTAGATGCTCGACCTGAACGACGTTGCTTTATTCGTGCAAGTGGTTCGCAGCGGCAGCTTTGCCGAAGCCGCACGGCAGTTGGGCATGCCGCCCAACTCCTTGAGCCGACGCATTCAAATGCTCGAGGCCCACCTCGACACACGCTTGCTGCAGCGCTCGACTCGCAAGCTGACGCTCACCCACGCAGGTCAAGCTTTTCACGACCGCAGCGTGGGTCCAATTGACGGGCTGTTGGGTGCAGGTCAGGAGCTCATCACTGGTAGTCAAGAACCCACCGGGCGCGTGCGTATTGCGGCTATGGCTGACTTTTTCGACTTTTTCCCGATGGAGTGGATCGGCGGCTTCCTGAGCGCCCACCCACGGGTTCAGCTTGATTTCGTGCTCAGTGATGGCCGTGCCGATCTGATCGCCGACCGCATTGATGTCGCGTTTCGCGGAGGCCCGCTACCTGACTCGGGCTATGTTGGTAGGCAGCTCATCCATGCCAGCCGCGAAGGGTTGGTGGCCAGCCCAGCCTATATCGCGACACACGGAAACCCTGGCGCACTTGCAGATCTGCTCGACCATTACAGTGTTAACTTCGGCAATCCCAGTGGTTTCACGACCTGGCGTCTTGTCGGGCCGAGCGGTACCGAAGAGGACATACAAATTCCCACTCGGTTTACCGCCAACACGGCGCAAGCCTTGCGTAAAGCCACCTTGGCAGGCCTAGGTATCGCGTTGCTTCCACCCGCGCTCACCAGTGTCGACCTTAAGACCGGTCGGCTCGTGCCAGTGCTGCCACAATACCACCGCACAAGTCACGGCTTGCATGTGCTCTACCCAAGCCGTCGGCATTTGCCATTGGCGGTCTCGGCCTTTATCGGGCTAGTGATGGATAAACTCAAGGCAGAAGCCTTCCCGGCCGAGCCCTCGTAGTCCGACTGAGGGCTCGTTGTACTGCGCGCGGGTCTGCGTGGAGGCCCAGCGCAACTCTGCTTGGCATCGAACTGCCCCTTGCAAAGCGATATAGACACTCGCTCGAAAGAAATAGCCCCCTTGGAAGATTATGCGCGCGCGCATCAAGCGATAATGCACACCTCAATTACTCACATAAATGGATGAGTGCAATCAGACTTAGCCATCTTATCAAGTGGATGGGGTAGCCATATTCTTGCGACATCGAGGGCCGACGCTCTCCCACCCATGTCACGAGGAGATGCGATTCCATGAATATGAATACCCACAGCTATCAGGATCATGAGCTCGGCTACACCATAGAGCGTGCCTACGAGAAAGCCCGCGCCATCGTCCATCGTACCCACGGCCGCGCGCATGGACCTGTCACTCGCCTGGTAAGTCCAGGTGATGTCGGTCAGTTGCTGAAGCCGTTTGTCTTTCTCGATATTTTCAGTACACAGCCAAACGCCAAACCTCAAGGTTTTGGCATGCACCCGCACTCTGGTATCGCCACCCTGACCTTCATGGATGCAGGCGAAGTGATCTATGAAGACACCACCGGCAAAAAGGGCGTACTACCCGCCGGCGGCGTGGAGTGGATGCGCGCAGGTAACGGCATTTGGCATTCGGGCACCCCGGTCGGCGAGGGCGCCATGCGAGGATTCCAGTTGTGGGTCGCCTTACCCCCCGCGCTGGAAAATGCACCTGCTGAAAGCCACTACCTCGCCCCTGAGCAGGTTCCCCAGGAAGGCCCTGTGCGGGTGTTGCTCGGTCACTACGGTAATGCCAAAAGCGCTATCCCGGCACCCGCCGACATGACCTACCTGGCCATCACCTTGAAGGATGGCGAGCGGTGGCGCTACACGCCGCCAGCCGGTCACGACGTAGCCTGGGTGGCTGTCAGTGAGGGTCAGCTCAAGACCGACAGCACGATTCGCTCTGGCGAGCTGGCTGTGTTTGAGGAGTCGGATCAATCCATCAGTTTTGCTGCTCTGGGCAAGACGACCTTTGTCTTGGGCTCGGCCGTTAAGCACCCGCATGAGCTGGTGACCGGTTACTACTCAGTTCACACCAACAAGGAAGCCCTTGCCCAAGGCGAGGCGGAAATTCAGCGCATCGGTACAGTCCTGCAGCGCAAGGTTTATCGGCCCTGACGCGCGGCGGCGCAAGGATCAAGCATACGAACGCAACCACTTGCCAGGAGTTAACCATGCACATTCTTCACATCGACTCGAGCATCCTCGGGGCCCATTCGGTCAGCCGCACGCTGTCTGCACAAGTGGTCATAAAACTGCAGGTGGAAACACAGGATGCAGTGGTGACCTACCGCGACCTCTCGGCCGCGCCCATCGCCCACCTGTCCGGCGCCTATCTTGGCGCGCTGCAGAACCCAGGGAGCGAACAGACAACAGAGATGCAGGACGACCTCACAACCGGCGCCGCCGTACTTCAAGAGTTTCTTGCTGCCGACATCGTGGTGATTGGTGTTGCTTTCTACAACTTCACGGTTCCTAGCCAGCTTAAGGCCTGGATCGATCGCGTCTTGGTTGCCGGACAAACCTTCCGCTACACAGCCGAAGGGCAGTTGGAGGGGCTTGCTGGCGGCAAGCGGGTCATTCTTGCGGTTGCCCGTGGTGGCCACTACGGGCCGGAATCGCCCATCGCAGCGATGGAGCACGGTGAAACCTACCTGCGCAGCGTGCTCAGCTTTATCGGTATCCATGACCCGCAGGTCATTGTTGCCGAGGGTATTGCCCTAGGCGCTGAGCAGCGCGCCACCGCAATCGCTGCCGCCGAGCAACAGATCAGCGCACTTAATGCCTGACCATTTTGGATCGCGCAGCACATACGACAACGCCATAGGTAGGGCCAACCCAGGCAATGCCTGACAAAGCGCTGCTTAGCCTTCAGGACGCTGGCAGCGCTCAATTTTCCGAACCTTCGTTATCAGGAGAACACCATGAGTATTGGCATTATCGGTTCCGGCGCCCTCGGCTCCAACATCGCACGGGCGCTCGCCAAAAAAGGCATTTCCGCCACCCTCTCCAACAGCCGCGGGCCTGCATCATTGGCCGCACTGGTTGCAGAACTCGGTCCCACCATCAAAGCGGGCACGGTCGAAGATGCCGCACGCGCAGATATTGTTTTTGCCGCTGTACGCTGGAACGATGCAGAAGCAGTAATGAGCAGCTTGCCAGCGTGGAATGGCCGTATCGTGGTTGACGGCACCAACCCCGTCGAGTTTCTCGACCCGGATTCGCCCGATGCCAACGACCCGAGCAATCCGCTCGCAGCTTACGGTATCAAAGCAGTCGATCTGGGCGGCAAACACTCCAGCGAGCTGTTCAGCCAATTCGTCCCAGGCGCGCGGGTGGTCAAAGCGTTCAACCACCTCGACGTTAATGTCCTGCCAGAGCCAGAAGTCGCGGGCGGCAAACGCGTGCTGTTCTACTCGGGCGATGATGCTGCAGCAAAAGCAGACGTGCGTCAGATCATTGAAGACGCCGGTTTCTACCCGGTAGACCTGGGCTCGTTGGATATCGGTGGGCCGCTGGCTTCACTGCCCTTCGGTTCGCTGGCCGCACAGAACTTCATCAAGATCTAAGCGTAGCGTTGAGCGCCGGCTCACGTGGGGGTTGTCTGCCTGGTGCAGCAGCCCTCAGAGAATAGACGGCTGCACTCAGCGATCGCCTGCCTGACGCTGTTGCTCACTGCTCGCCAACATCTCGACGAAGGCACGAACCTTCGCTGGGCGAAAACGCGCCGCCGGGAACACTGCATGGATACCACCGCTAGGCAGGCGCCACTGCGGCAGCACCTGGATCAGGCGACCATTAGCAAGGTCGTCGGCAATCACGTAGTCCGGCAGCACCGACAAACCCGCACCTTGGCACACGGCTTCACGTACAGCGAGTGTGGCATCGAGAAAGATCGAGGCCTGCAAGGTGACAGTCTGCCGCTCGTGTTCGCCGCGTGAAAAAGTCCAGCGCAGGTGCTCGCGCAAAGCCGTATTGGCCACGAACGGCAGTTTGCCGATTTCCTGTGGTTGCGCGAAGCCTGCCACCTGGGCTGCCAGACTCGGCGCGGCAACCAGCAGTTGCTGGAAGGCGCCGATCTTACGCGCTTGCTGGCCGGTCTCCGCCAACCAGCCTACGCGAATGGCGAGTTCGATATTACCCGACATCATGTCCAGCGTCTGATCACTGAACGTCGCATCGACCTTGCACCCCGGGTAACGCTGGGTAAACGCGGCAATCGCCGGAACCACGACACCGACGCCATAATCAAACGGAGCGGTGATGCGTAAAGTGCCCGTCGGTTCCTGAGACGCATCGCCCAGCTCGTCGAACGCCTCCTCCGCCTCACGCAAGATCCGCGCGCAACGCAGATAAAACGCCTGGCCCACCTCCGTAGTACGCACGCTACGTGTGGTGCGCACCAAAAGAGAGGTTTTGAACTCCCGCTCTAGCCGCGCCACCTGCTGGCTGACCACAGCTTTGGTAATACCCAGGCGCTCGGCCGCCGCCGTGAAGGAGCCGGTTTCCACCACGGTTGCGAAGTAGGTGAGGCGCCGCAGGTTGCTGAAAGCGCCCAAGCCTGTTTCGCCTTGATTGTATGTCTTTAGCATACTCTACATATATCGCGTGTGTATTTAATAGTCAATTGGCAGCGCCTAAGCTAAGCCTCAAGAAACGGAGGCATCCCCATGAGCAAAACCCTGCAGTATTTGTACGACCCACTGTGTGGCTGGTGCTACGGCGCCATGCCAGCGCTTGCCAAGTTGCAAGGCGTGGCCGGCCTGACCCTCGAACTGCTACCGACGGGCTTGTTTACCGGCCAAGGCGCCCGCGCGATGGACACTGATTTCGCCAACTTCGCCTGGTTCAACGACCAGCGTATCGCCACACAGACAGGACAGGATTTCAGTGAGGCGTATCGGCAGTTGGTGCTGGCTGATCGTCAGCAACGCTTCGACAGCGGCCCGGCCACCCTGGCGCTTAGTGCCGTGGCTGCGACAGCCCCGGCTCGGGAGTACGACGCGCTCAAGGCGATCCAGTTGGCGCGCTACGTGGACGGCCGCGATGTCACCTCAGCAGTTTCACTCGTTGAAATTCTGCGTGCGCTCGGCCTGAGCGAAGCCGCTGCACTGCTGGCCCATCCAGAGCCGGCGCTTGTCAGCCTCAATAAGGCGCGCACAAGACAAGCGCAGGAGTTGCTTCAGGCCTTTGCTGCCCGCGGCGTTCCTACTCTGCTTCTCGAATCCGCCGGGCAGCGCTCCGTGCTGAATAGCAGCGCCTTGTTTGCCAACCCAGCGGCGCTTATCGAGCAGCTCGCAGCAGCCTGAAACCGTCCACCCCATTGTCAATTGCGCTGTCAGCGCAGCAGGAGAAACTCCATGACCACACGTCGCACTGTCATCAAAGCTGCCGCCACTCTCGGTGCCGCAGCCACAGTTCTAAGCAAAGGCGCTTGGGCTAACGGCACCGGGCTGAGCTGGCGGCATTTCCCCGCAGGCGAGAACGGTTTCTTCCGCGCGCCAGTACTACTCTCGGGAGCCCGTGAGGCCGTGCTGATCGATGCTGGCTTTACCCTGTCCGGCGGCCAAGCCATTGCGCAAGCCATCAAGGGCAGCGGCAAACAGCTAACCACCATCTACATCAGCCAGAGCGACCCCGACTACTACTTCGGCCTGGGCCCGATCAAAGCCGCGTTCCCCGACGCACGGGTAATTGCTGCGCCTGCTACCTTGACCGCCATCCAAGGCAACGTAGCCAAGAAACTGGCAACCTGGGGCCCGCAATTGAAAGAGAACGGGCCGCAGACCCTGGCAGACATCGTCATGCCTGAGGCATTCGACGGCTCGACACTCACACTGGAAGAACATGCCATCGAGATCGTCGACGCCAAATACCTGGCCAACCGTCGCTACCTGTGGGTGCCGTCGCTGAAGGCCATTGTCGGTGGCGTACTGGTGTTCGCCGATGTGCATGTCTGGACCGCCGACACCGCTGGCGCGGAAGGCCGTGCAGCCTGGATCCGTAACCTGGATTCCATCCTCACCCGTAATGCGGCCGTGGTCGTACCCGGCCACATGAAACCTGCCACGGTGACCGACGCCTCGGCCATCCGCTACACCCGCGATTATCTCCTGGCGTTTGAGGAGGAGCTGGGCAAAGCAGCGGACAGCGCTGCACTGATCGCCGCAATGACTGCGCTCTACCCGGATGCCGGCATGGGCGTTGCCTTGCAAATCGGTGCCAAAGTTGCCAAAGGCGAAATGCAATGGGGGTAACAGTATGAACAATCTGGAGATTATTCGCGCAACCTATGAAGGCAGCTCTGAGGACAATGGCAAGCACCTGCTTGCTACCCTGGCACCGACGGCCACTTGGACCGAGGCAGCGGGCTTTCCGTACGCGGGCACTTATACCGGGCCGGACGAAATTGTCGCCAATGTGTTTAGCCGATTATCGAGCGAATGGCTGGAGTACCGCGCCACGGTTCACACCTACCTCGCCGATGGCGACCGTGTCGCGGCCTTTGGTTTGTATTCTGGTACCTACCGGGCCACCGGCAAAGTCATGAGCGCCACCTTCGCGCACCTATATCGCCTTGAGGACGGCAAGATTGTCAGCATGGAACAGTATGTCGACAGTGCGATGGTGCTCCAGGCGATGCAGGGTGGCTGAATTAGGGTCGGGTAGTTTTTATATGGTTTGACCGTCGGTTACCCGTTAGCTGTGACGCCAATCCATAGCCCCTTGAAACCAGCCCTGCTTAAACGGCCGCTTACTGAGACTTAAGCTGGTATGGGTATGCCTCAGGCAGAAACCGCGATGAGCACATGTCCGCTTTTGGCCGATTCTGTTGAAAAAGTAGCTCCCCTGACTGGCCTCCGGCAAAATCTCTTCATTGGCCGGTGGGGGATCACATAGCATGATGGGACAGTTATCGAGTGGGCAGGATCGACTGTTTTACTCGTTCAACCTTGAAGATCACATTCCAGCCAATCACCTTCTGCGCAGCATTGATCGGTGTCTTGATCTGAGCGACCTGCGCCATTACCTCGCCGATTTCTATAGCCCAATCGGGCGTTCATCGATTGATCCCGAACTGATGATCCGCATGTTGATCGTCGGCTACTGCTATGGCATCCGCTCCGAGCGGCGGTTGTGCGAAGAGGCCCATTTGAACCTAGCGTATCGCTGGTTCTGCCGGTTGAGCCTTGAAGATGAAGTCACCAACCACTCAACCTTTTCGAAAAATCGACACGGCCGTTTTCGAGACAGTGATCTGTTTCGCTGGTTGTTCAATGAAGTGCTGCGTCGCTGCATGGACGCCGGTCTGGTCAAGGGCGAAGGCTTTGCCGTGGACGTCAGCATCATCAAAGCGGATGCGAGTCGGCAGCGCGGCGTACCGGGTGATGAGCCGGTCAACTGGAGCGACCCGGCCCTGAGCACTCGCGCCGTGCGTGAGTACCTTGAAGGCCTCGATGAAGAGGCTTTGGCCGAAACGCTACCAAAGCGCCTGTCGCTGACGGATCCTCAAGCCCGCTGGACCGCTGCGCCAGGCGGCCCAGCTTTCTACGCTTACTCCACGAATTATCTGATCGATACCGAGCACGGCGTGATCATGGATGTGGAACCCACACCGGCTCATCGAACCGCAGAAGTCGAGAGCACCAAGACGATGATTGATCGGGCCGAAGCGCAGTTCGACATCAAGCCGGAGCGCCTCATTGGCGACACCGCTTACGGTACCGCGCCGATGCTGGCTTGGATGGTGGAGGAAAAAAACATCGAACCGCATGTGCCGGTGTGGGACAAAACCGAGCGTAAGAACGACAGTTTTTCGAGCAACGATTTCCACTGGAATGAAGAGGCTGAGGAATACCGCTGCCCGGCTGGCAACCCATTGCGCAGCGAATGGCGAGCCTTCAAGAATGAGCGTTCACACATCACCAGAGCCAACACTATCATCTACCGATCCCGGCAGACCGACTGCGCTGCGTGTCCGATGAAAGCCAAGTGCTGCCCGAAAACTGCGTTCCGAAAGATCGCTCGCAGCGTCTATGAAGCGGCTCGGGATGTGGCTCGGCGCATTGCAGCAACGCCGGCATATCAGCGCTCTCGCCACGAACGTAAAAAGGTCGAAATGTTGTTTGCCCACCTCAAGCGCATTCTGAAACTGGATCGCCTGCGGCTACGAGGGATGGGTGGCGCAAAGGATGAATTCACGCTGGCCGCCGCAGTACAGAACCTGCGACGGCTGGCCAAACTGACATCTCAAGGACCACCAACCACGGGCTAGGTACGCCTGGAATCAGCAAAAACCCTCAAATCAACCCATTGACACAGCTGCAACGGTCAACGAAGTACCGAAAGGCCATTTAACAGTGGTGAGTAGGTTCTTTGATGAGGCCAAGCTCAGCATCACGTTTCCTGAAAAATCGACTTTTTCAACAGAATCGAACAAAAACTGCCCTTCAGCCATTTCTACACCATTAGACTTGATCGCGGCGTCGGCCGAAATCCAGTCTTGCTCAGTGAATGAACCTTGGTAGGCGCTAAGCGCCGTAGGCTCGACCGCTGACATCATGTTCCGCAGCGTTTGATATTCAGCACTTGAGCCCAACGCGGCCTCAACGTGACGCTCGAGACCGTTGTCAACACGCTCTTCCAGCAGTCGAGCAGCAGCTTCAACAGCTGTGGCGACCACAGCGATACGCTTGTCGTTCACCTCCGAAGCTTGGCTGGGATGCACTCCGTGATGAAGAACAAGGTCTAAGGCCTCTTGGTGACTGTTTTGGCGCCTGGTCCAAACCTCATAAGGCTGACGGAATACGTCGATGAGACGTAAGCGTCCGGGCAACCCACCTTTCGAACTCTGCATCAAGACCGGTGCTCTACGTGTGGCCGTCCGCGGACTCTAAGCTTAGGCACGGTCATTCTTTGGCGTGTCCATTACGATGTAGCTCGTAATCGAAGACACATGCGGCTGCGTACCCAAGACATCATTGTGGAATGTCTTGTAAGCCTTCATGTCCGCCAGTTCAACACGCAGAAGATACTCAATAGTCCCGGTGACGGTGTGAAACTCAACCACATCCGGACATGCGCTGATCGCTTTTTCAAAAGCCCGAAGACTGGTCTGACCCCGAAATGTTGGACATCAACATTGAGGGGGGTCATGAAAAAGTACACAGAGCAGGCAAAATTGTCGGTTGTTGAAGATTACTGTTCGGGGAGCGCAGGTCACAGAGAGGTCGCGCATCGTCACGGGGTCAATTCTTCTTCGCTTCGAAAGTGGATTGCGGCCTATCAGGCACTTGGTGCCGCAGGGCTCAAAAGTAAGAGAAACAAGAACTACAGCCCTGAGTTCAAGCTGACAGTATTGCAGCGCATGCGAGAGGAAGAGCTGTCCTGTCGCCAAGTCGCTGCGCTGTTTGATATCCGGAAATCCGACATCATTGGCGAATGGGAGCGCAGGTATGATGAAAGCGGTTTGGAGGCCTTGTCCCGGCAGCCAGGAAGCGGACGTTGCAAGAAAATGACAAATCCCATCCCGTCCATTCAGCTTGAATCTTCGGACGATGAAGCTCGTACGCGTGATGATTTGCTGGCCGAATTGAGCCAGTTGCGGATGGAAATTGCTTATTTAAAAAAGCTCGATGCCTTGGTTCAAGCGAAGGAACGAGCAGCGCAGCGGAAAAAGCGCAAATCGTGATTGAACTGAGGCAGGAGCACCCTCTGGACGGCCTTCTGAAATTGGCTGGCCTGGCCCGTAGCACTTTTTACTATCAACAAAAGGTGCAGCAATCCGTTGATAAATACGCGGTGCTGAAGTCCAGAATTTGCTCAATTTTCGACGAGCACAAGGGCCGATATGGCTATCGCCGTATCACTGCTGCCGTTCGGCGAGCTGGCCACCCCGTGAACCACAAGACTGTTCAGCGCCTCATGGGCGAGCTTCAGTTGAAAAGCCGTGTACGCATAAAGAAATACCGGGCCTACAGAGGCGAAGAGGGTCAGGTAGCGCCGAACCTGCTGAAACGGAAGTTCGATGCCAAACGACCGAACCAGAAATGGGTAACCGATGTGACGGAGTTTCGGGTCGGGGGGCAGAAGCTTTATCTCTCGCCGATCCTTGACCTCTATAACGGCGAAATAATCGCCTTCAAGACCGCGAGGCGCCCGCTGTTCGACATGGTTGGTGCGATGCTACGGCAAGCTTTTGAGAGGCTGCGGCCACGCGATAAACCAATCTTGCATTCCGACCAGGGATGGCAGTACCGGATGCCTATCTACCGCCGCGTGCTGAACGAGCGTGCGGTAAAGCCAAGCATGTCCCGCAAAGGAAATTGCTATGACAATGCGGCTATGGGAAGCTTTTTTGGCACGTTGAAATCCGAGTTCTTTTACCTGAACAAATTCAACAGTCTCGATGAGCTTGAAGCAGGTATAGAGGGCTACATACACTACTACGATCATTCGCGAATCAGGCTGAAGCTAAGTGGCCTGAGCCCTGTGGAATACAGGACTCAAGCACGGCGGGCATAGAAGGCGTCCAACATTTCGGGGTCAGATCAAAATACGCGGACACCATCGCCCTTAATGCTGGAGTTCGGAAGGTGTGTTGGCTGGACGCTTACGATGAGACCGACTTTCCCTTGCATACATATCCCTCTGAGTCTCGATGTCTGGTTCCAGCCTAGCGTGATCATCTTGCGGATAGCAATTGCACCGAATATACGTTTGGATTGTTACCGAGGGTCAAGCACCGTAGGCACCGAACTCGCACGGTTGAATCTGTCATGTGCGAAACCGTGCATCGTAAGCGGAATGGAGAGCGTGGCCGACTGCTCCCGCCCGTTGCGAAGGCTGCATTGGGTCGACTCCAGCCGGTCGAGGGCATGCAGTGCGCCGGTCAAGCCTCGTGCAAACGCCTGGTCACGTCGAATGCAAATGACTGGTCAATGGCAATGCAAACGGGTGGTCAAGTGGAATGCAATTCCCCACGAACGTCGTCTAGACCTATGGTAATTTGTTCACACGTACCACACGAAACAAGCCAAAAAAATTAGATTCGGTAAATACCTGATTTATGAGAGATAAAACAGATTTAACAGTTAGCAAAGCTCCAGAATCAATGTACGACTGGCTGAACGCCCTGCCCAAAGCAGAATTGCACCTGCACCTGGAGGGCTCTCTGGAGCCAGAACTGCTCTTCGCCCTGGCCGAACGCAACCGCATCGTCCTGCCGTGGAATGATGTAGACACCCTGCGCAAGGCTTATGCCTTCAACAACCTGCAAGAGTTTCTCGACCTCTATTATCAAGGTGCGGATGTGCTGCGCACCGAGCAGGATTTCTACGACCTGACCTGGGCCTACCTGCAACGCTGCAAGGCGCAGAATGTTATCCACACCGAGCCGTTCTTCGACCCGCAGACCCACACTGATCGGGGCATTGCGTTTGAAGTGGTGCTCAACGGCATTACCCAGGCGCTCAAGGATGGCCGCCAGCAATTGGGCGTCGACAGTGGCCTGATCCTCAGCTTCCTGCGCCATCTTAGCGAAGACGAAGCACAGAAAACCCTCGACCAGGCCCTGCCGTACCGCGATGCCTTCGTCGCGGTGGGCCTGGACAGTTCGGAAATGGGTCACCCACCGAGCAAATTCCAGCGGGTCTTCGATCGCGCCCGTGGCGAAGGCTTCCTGACCGTCGCCCACGCCGGCGAGGAAGGTCCGCCCGAGTACATCTGGGAAGCCCTCGACCTGCTGAAGATCCAGCGCATCGACCACGGCGTCCGGGCCATTGAAGACGAGCGGCTGATGCAGCGCATTATCGACGAGCAGATCCCGCTGACCGTCTGCCCGCTGTCCAACACCAAGCTGTGTGTGTTCGACGACATGAGCCAGCACAATATCCTCGACATGCTCGAGCGCGGCGTGAAAGTCACGGTCAACTCGGACGACCCGGCCTACTTCGGTGGTTACGTGACGGAAAACTTCCACGCCCTGTACACCCATCTGGGCATGACTGAGGACCAGGCCCGGCGCCTGGCCCAGAACAGCCTCGACGCCCGACTGGTCAAAGCCTGACGCTGGTCAGGCGGCAGAGGCGATCCTGCTGATTTCGCGCTGACCGTTGGACGACACTTGCAAGGTGTTGGACTCTTCGGTGGCGCGTAACCAGCCCATCTGGATAAACAACTGCAGCAGACCCGCGCCCAGCGCGCCGCCCAGATGCGGGCTGTGCTCGTGGCGGTCGGGGCAGGCACAGACGGTTTCGCGTTCACGCTGAGCCAGGGCCGGAATGTAGATACCGCGTTCGGCAAACTTGGCCATGCCTTTGCTGGTGACCTCGACACGCTGCTCTTGCTGCTCGATCCAGCCATCGCCCAACAACCGCTGGTACAACTCGGCCGCCAGTTCACCCCCCAGATGATCGCAACACACCCGTGCCCGACGCACTGGTGGCACCGGCACAGGTAGCGCCTGGCTGCGGCTGACCTGTTCGGCGCTGATCAGTGACGCACTGGCCAGGGCCTGCACGGCCACACCGATCTGCGGCGCTGCCAGCCGAAAAAAACGCTTACGCCCGCGGGTTTCCTGCTTGAGCATCCCGCCCGCCGCCAGCCTGGCCAGGTGTGCACCCGCCGATGCGGTGGACAGCCCGGCCTGCAAGGCCAGCTCATCGGCTGGCCGGGCGGCGCCGTCGAGCAGCGCCCAGAGCATGGCACTGCGTTTGGGATCGGCCAGCAAGGCCGCCATCTGACTGATGCTAGGTACGTGTTCCATGTGTGTTAACTCCCTGTCGATACATTTTCCATCGCGCTGCCACACGACCCTCCATGGCATGAAGTACAACGCGATCCCTCCCCGGCCGGGATTATAGGCATGGCCTGCGAAGCCCCGACACGGGAAAACGGCCATCATCGACGAGGTGCCTGCCAGCCCTCAGGAGCACTCGCCGCATATTGGCACTCCACGGCAGATAGCATTATTTACGCCTGTCATTTTCCGAATTATCTGTAGGTTTTTTCTCCAAGCTCGGCACAGCGCTGGCGCAGCATCTCCAGTAACAGATGCACGGGCCGGTTGAGTTGTGCCCGGTGGGTGCAGAGCAAATTCAGCGGCGTCGGCTCGCCGAGCAGTTCCGGCATCAGCACCTTGAGGCGACCGGCCTGCACATCGCCGGCCACATCCAGCCAGGACTTGTACGCCACGCCGGCACCGGCCACGGCCCAACGGCGCACCACATCGGCGTCATCGCTGAAGCGGTCGCCACGCACCGTCAGGCTGACCTCGCGTTTACCATCATGAAAACGCCAATGGTCGTGAACCCGCTCGCCGAGCATGTACAACAGGCAGTTGTGCTGCGCCAGTTGCTCGACCTGCTGCGGTTCGCCATGCCGCACCAGATAAGCCGGCGAGGCGCAGAGCACCCGGCGGTTATCGACCGCCACCGGCAGCGCCACCAGGCTTGAATCCTCAGGTTCGCCATAACGCAGGGCCACATCCACCGGCTGGCGAAACAGGTCGGCAATACGGTCACCCAGCAACAGGCGCACACTCAGGTTCGGGTGCTGGCGCTGGAAATCATCCAGCCAGGGCAGCAGCAGGTTGCGGCCGAAATCCGACGGCGCTGACAACTGCAGTACTCCGCTGCACTGATCTTCACGCCCGCTCAGCAGGCGCTGCCCCTCCTCCAGGCTGGCCAGCGCCGCGCGGGCATATTGCAGAAAACCCTCACCTTCAGCCGTCAGCCGCAGGCTGCGCGTCGAACGGGCCAGCAGGCGTGCCCCCAATTGCTGCTCAATGCGTTTGAGCGCCGCACTGGCCACCGCCGCTGACATGTCCATGACCCGCGCCGCCGCCGACAGGCTGCCCAACTCCGCGGCACGAACGAACAATTGCAGATCATCAAAGCGCAGCATAGCGGGCCTTATTTTCAAAAAAATATTGAAAGAGCCTACCGTTTTAGCCGGTTTTATCTGGCCTGCAAATAGTCAATCATCTGCCCATCCCGCTCACCACTCAGGAAGTGCCCATGAAAGCCATTGCCTACTACCAATCCTTGCCCATCACTGACACCCAGGCGTTGCAAGACATCGAACTGCCAGCGCCGGTCGCTGGCCCGCGTGACCTGCTGGTGGAAGTCAAAGCCATTTCGGTCAACCCGGTGGATACCAAGATCCGCCGCAACGTACAGCCCCAGGATGGCGCCGCCAAAGTGCTGGGCTGGGACGTCGCAGGCGTGGTCAAGGCGGTGGGCAGTGACGTGACCCTGTTCCAGCCGGGCGACAAGGTGTTCTATGCCGGCGACCTGACCCGCTCGGGCGGCAATGCCGAACTGCATGTCGTGGATGAGCGAATCGTCGGCCATGCGCCGTCATCGCTGAGTTTTTCCCACGCTGCCGCATTGCCGCTGACCGCAATCACTGCCTGGGAGTTGCTGTTCGAGCGCCTGCAGATTGCCGAAGGCCAGGGCGAGGGCCAGAGCCTGTTGATTGTCGGCGCCGCCGGTGGTGTCGGTTCGATTCTGGTCCAGTTGGCCCGCCAGTTGACCTCGCTCAAGGTCATTGGCACCGCCTCACGCCCGGAAACTGCGGCCTGGGTACGCGAGCTCGGTGCCCACGAAGTCATCGATCACAGCCAGCCGCTGAGCGAAGAACTGCGCCGTATCGGCATCGAGCACGTCACCTATGTCGCCAGCCTGACCAACACCGAGCAACATCTGGATCAACTGGTCGAAGCCCTCAAGCCGCAAGGCAAGCTGGCGCTGATCGACGACCCGGACAGCCTGGATATCAAGAAGCTCAAGCGCAAGAGCCTGTCGCTGCACTGGGAGTTCATGTACACCCGCTCGATGTTCCAGACCGATGACATGCTTGAGCAGCACAAACTGCTGGAGCGCGTTGCGCAACTGATCGACCTCGGCACCCTGAAGACCACCTTCGGCGAACACTTCGGCGCTATCAACGCCGAAAACCTGCGGCGCGCCCACGCCCTGCTGGAAAGCGGCAAGGCCAAGGGCAAGATCGTGCTGGAAGGCTTTTAACCGCAATACTGTTCAGTTAAGTACTGCATGCCTTTGTAGGAGCGACCTTGGTCGCGAAGAGGGCGGCACATTCGCAGCAGATGTAGTGTTTTTACTGGCCTCTTCGCGAGCAGAGCTCGCTTGTGTCTTTGATCAAGGTAAAGTCTGGGGTGAGAGGGGTGGATGGCAAGCTGACAAATCGCGGTGCCTAGAGCACGTGTGGGAGCCAAGCTGCCATCCACTCTTCCCGCTT
>NZ_JAMYDZ010000043.1:0-25693 GCF_024129905.1 Pseudomonas sp. 21LCFQ010
ACAGCATCCATTTCACCCCCACGTCTGCCTCATGGATGAATCTGGTGGAGCGTTTCTTCTCAACACTGAGCGAGAAATGGATCAAGCGCCAGGCTCATGTCAGCGTGAAGGATTTAGAGGCCTCAATCGAGTACTACCTGGAAACCTACAACCAGAATCCGAAGCCATTTCGCTGGCACAAAAAAGCGAACTAGATCCTGGGTTCCGTAGCGCGTGCAGCAAAAGCATTGGGTAAGTAGTTTTTCGCCCTACTTGTGAAACACCACACTAGCGAATGCACGAAAAAAGGCTGTCGAAGCGCGCGAACTGCTCGCGCAAGGCATCGACCCCAAAGTGCAGCGCAACATGCTAAATGAAACCAGGCGAGCCGAAACTGAACACACCTTCGAGAACGTCGCTCTCGCCTGGTTCGAGCTCAAAAAAGACTCGGTCACCCCGGCCTACGCCGAAGATATTTGGCGCTCGCTCACGCTGCACGTGCTGCCGAGTATGAGAATCACGCCACTGGTGAAGATCACTGCCCCGATGGTGATCGAGCTGCTTCGCCCGCTCGAAGCCAAAGGCAGCTTGGAAACGGTGAAACGCTTGACCCAGCGGCTCAACGAGATCATGACCTACGGCGTTAACTCCGGGCTGATCTTCGCCAACCCGCTCAGTGGCATTCGCGCTGTGTTCAAAAAGCCCAAGAAAGAAAACATGGCCGCGCTTCCGCCCGAAGAGCTTCCCGAGCTTATGATGGAAATCGCCAACGCCAGTATTAAGCGCATCACCCGCTGCCTGCTCGAATGGCAACTGCACACCATGACCCGCCCCGCCGAAGCGGCCACCACTCGATGGGTCGATATCGACTTCGATAAAGCGTTATGGGTGATCCCCGCCGAGCGCATGAAGAAGCGCCGCCCCCACGCGGTCCCCCTCACCGAGCAGGCGCTCGCACTGCTTGCCACGGTTAGGCCGCACAGCGGCAATCGTGAATATGTATTTCCCTCTGACCGCAATCCCCGCACCCACGCCAATAGCCAGACCGCGAATATGGCGCTCAAGAGGATGGGCTTCCAAGACCGCCTGGTCAGCCACGGTCTGCGCTCGATGGCCAGCACCATTCTTAACGAGCATGGCTGGGACCCCGAGTTGATCGAGGTCGCGCTGGCGCATGTGGACAAGGATGAAGTGCGCAGTGCGTACAACCGTGCGGATTATATCGAGCGCCGACGGCCGATGATGGCGTGGTGGAGTGAATACATTCAGAAAGCGGCGACGGGCAACCTTTCGGCAACCGCGATCAACGTGACGCGTGATCGCATCGTGGTGCCGATCCGGTAGCGCTGCGGCATCGGTGGCAGAAAGCGCGCCGTCAGACTCACCGGCGGCAGTGGCCAACTCACTTTGCTCTAAGCCTCTCCGGCCCAGCCCCTGGGTATGGGGAGGCTTCGCATCCCCATACCCAGGGGCTAACACTATAAAAGCGACGAGCGGCCGCGCCGCTACTGAATGCCACCGATTTCCACTCCACGCCAACGCTTTCAATTGGCGCAATTCCAGGCGCGTTTCGCCATTGACCCATACCCCCATCGCCATTAAAACGAAGCTTCCAAACGCTGCCGTTGGCAGCACCCCAGATGGCCAGAGCCTTCAAGGTCATGCCGCTAACGCGGTGGCTCAACCTAAGTACGATTCGCGTCCGGCAGCTCGTACGGTCACTACCCTCGTGATGGATGCCCACTTCACTTCGTTGCCCATGCGGCAACCACCCTACCCTCTTGCTGCCTTGTAGCAACCCATTCGTATGGCCATTTCATATGCGCCATCCCTTTGCCCGTCTCTTTCTAAGGAAAGAGACGGGCGCACATACCACCGCTGCCGGCAAGGTAATACGTGGCTTTGCCGCAATCCTCCTCGTGACAATCGGCGTGACAAACGCCGAAGCCACCTACAACAACGATGTAGATGATGGTGCCGCAGACCTTAACTGGACTGCGCCTGGCTGACAGCCAGGCACGCCCCTGTCATCGCGTCGTTGCCTTCAACCGACTCAGGCTCTCGCGGCGATGGTTTCGTCACCCAACGCAGCCTCCACCCGCCCACCGGTTTCGGTGCTCAGGGGGCCAGATCATGAGATGCCCAAGCTCTCGGCCGTAAGGAGCCGCCAGTCCCGCGTAAGTGGACATCCCACAGGCCGCAGGGGCCTTGATCCCTGATAACACTCAGCATTCTTGGCGGGATGACGTGGGACGAAGACCTGCTGAATTAGGCGAGGGAACCGAAATGGTATTAGTAGGCAGGCGAGAAGGCCGCAATTTTGGCTACGGCAGGCAATTGAGCTACGCAGGGCCGCAGGCGCTGAAAGACATGTTCGGCGGAGGCCACTACGGCACGGTCAAGGCGCACTCTGATCGGTGGTTGGCATTCGTGAAGTGGTGTCGGTCTGAAGCGGGGCCCGGGGTCAATGATGCGCGGCAGATTGATCGCGAGGTGCTGTCGGACTATGCCGCATACCTTCGCGGCCTGGTTGAGCACGGAGACCTAGCAATCAGCACTGCACAAAACCGGCTATCCAGCGTTAACAGAACCATGGCAGCGCTTCGCGGTGATCAATATGTGAAATTGCCAAGTCCGAGCAAGGCGTTAGGTATGCAGCGCACCGGGGTCCGTCAATCGGTGCCGCAAGGCCAAGACCGCGAACAGGTACAGCAGATCGTCGAGACGCTTTGTAGCCGTGATCAGATGCGGGCAGCAGCGATAGTTCAGTTGACGCGAGCCACGGGGATGCGTTTGCGCGAGGCCATCCTGGCTGACCTGTCACGGCTGAGCCGTGAAGCCGCGCTCTACGGCAAAATCAATATCCAGGATGGCACCAAAGGCGGCCGCGCCGGTACATCTGCCCCCCGCTGGATTAAGGTGGATGACCATATTCGTGGCGCACTTAGATTTGCATTGCAAGTATCCCCCGCGGATAGCCGCAACCTGATTGCTCCAAACGAGAGCTATCTGAACGTTCTGCAGGAAATAGCCCGGCCAGCGAGAGAGGTCCTGAAAGCACACGACCTCAAAGGCTTTCACGAACTTCGGGCGGCGTTTGCATGTGAGCGCTATGAACAGATCACACATCACCGTGCGCCTGTAAATGGTGGTCAGTGCTACGCCATAGACCGGCGCCTAGATCTTGAGGCTCGCATGCAGATCAGCAATGAGCTGGGGCATGGACGGATTGAGGTGGTCGCTGCCTACATAGGGGGGAGGGTATGACTAAGGCGTTTGATATGGAGTTGTTCTTGAGTGCCGTGCTGACAGGGTCGCATGCGACGCGGCACCGGCATTTGCGGCAGGCGAGAATCATCCAATCTGAAATCGCAAAACGCTGGCAGCGTTCAACTCCTTGGGCCTGGCAGCGAAAGCATTTGGTTTGGTTTCTTGAACATTCCCTCACCGGCCGCAGTGAGGCAACACAGTATTACTATTTGCTTACTGTCCAACTGCTCGCACGACGCCTGGAAAGGGCATGGGTTTTTAAACGTTGAGTGGAGCTCCCGTTCCTAACCATCGGTAATCGCCACCGCCTCGGAAAATCACGGCGTCGACGCGCCTATTAGCAACCTCCTCAGTGCTGAGGAAATCATGACTTTTAAAGTCAGCCCGGTTATGCGCAAATCGCGCCGCATACAAGCGTAACGTCTCGCCCTCGGCCAGTAGCTGATCACGCTGGACCGACGGCATATGGTTATACACGCACCACGCTTCGTCTGGCATTATGCCTTTATAGCGCCACCATTCTCGGGATGGCTGGTGACGAACTCAAGGGATGGAACATGGCAGAGAACAGCAACTTCGCCTTTTTCAAAGAACACGATCCGGTTTTTTTCCAACTTGCCAATGCGGCCGAGCGAGTATTTTCCAGCGACCCCAACACGACGCTGATCAAACTGCGCCAGTTGGGCGAAGCGCTCGCCCAGGATCTGGCGGTAAGAGCAGGCATTGAGTTCGACGCCACCACTTCCCAAGCTGATCTGCTATTCCGCCTAAGCCGTGAAATCCAGCTCGACGGCAACATCCGCAACCTGCTCCATACGCTGCGCATCGAAGGCAATAAGGCTACCCACGAATTCCGCACCCAGCATCGTGAGGCACTGGACGGACTGAGGGTCGCACGCGCCTTGGCGATCTGGTATCACCAGTCATTTGGCACGGGCGGCAGCACCTTCAAACCTGGGCCGTTCATGGTTCCGGCCGATCCGAGTGAGCCTCTACGTGAGCTGCAGGGGCAGATCGAAAAACTTCGCGCAGAGCTGGGCGACAGTCGCCAGCAATTGGAGAACAACCATCAATTAGCCGAGCTACTGGCGCAAGAAAAGCATGAGCAAGCCAGTCTTGTTGGGCAGATGAACGAGGAAGCTCGCGTCTACGAGCAGATTGCCCTTGAACGCGAGGCCGAACTATCGAAGGCCCGAGTCGATTTCGAGGCACGGCTGAAAGTGCTGCAACAACAGCTTGAAGATCAGCCGCAAGCTGCCCAGCAGGTCACGCGCAAAACTCAGCAGGCAAGCAGCCAGTTCGACCTCAATGAAGACCTCACCCGTATTCTCATCGATCAACAGTTGAACGATACCGGCTGGGAAGCCGATTCGCTCGATCTTACTTACAGCAAGGGCGCTCGGCCCGAAAAGGGCAAGAATAAGGCCATCGCCGAATGGCCAACCAGCAAGCCGAAAGAAAACGCTGATTACGTGCTGTTCGCCGGCCTAATCCCAGTCGCCATCGTCGAAGCCAAGCGCAAGCGCGTCAACATAGCGGACCGCATTCCCCAAGCCGAGCGCTATTCACGCCAAATGATCGTTACCGATAATCTGCAACCGGCCGGGCAGAACACGGGCTGGACGGATGGCCAGGGCGGCCACTTCAAAGTCCCGTTTGCCTTTGCCTGCAATGGCCGGCCCTTCATTAAGCAGCTCGCCGAGCTTTCTGGCATCTGGTTTCGTGACTTGCGCAGTCCGGCCAACCTGCGCCGGCCGCTGCAGGACTTCCACACGCCGGGCGGCCTACTCGACCTACTCAAACGCAGCCGTGAGGACGCCGAGGCGAAACTACAGCAGGAAGGCTTCGCCTATCTCAAGCTGCGTGACTATCAGGAAAACGCCATCCGCGCCGTCGAACAGGCCCTAGCCGCCAATCGCCGCAACTGTCTGCTGGCCATGGCGACCGGAACCGGCAAAACGCGCACTATCATTGGCTTGATGTACCGCCTGCTGAAGGCCGAGCGCTTTCGCCGTATTCTTTTCCTGGTCGATCGCAGCGCCTTGGGGGAACAGGCCATCGAAGCCTTCAATGAGGCGACGCTGGAACAGAACCACACGCTGGCGCAGATCTACGACGTCAAAGAACTAGGTGACATGGCTGCCGAAGCTGAAACACGGGTTCAGGTCGCCACTGTGCAGGCCATGGTCAAGCGCATCTTCCAGTCGGACACTCCGCCGCCCATCGATGCCTTCGACTGCATCATCGTCGACGAAGCCCACCGCGGTTACACCCTCGATCAGGAAATGACTGAAGGCGAGCTGGCAGTGCGCGACTTCAACCAGTATCTATCGCAGTATCGTCGCGTGCTCGACTATTTCGACGCCTGCCGCGTCGGGCTCACCGCTACCCCAGCCAAGCACACCAGCGAGGTCTTCGGAGCTCCGATATACACCTACAGCTACCGTGAGGCCGTGGCTGACGACTGGCTGATTGATCACGAACCTCCAATCCGCTACCAAACCCTGCTGAGCCAGAATGGCATCCACTTTGCCAAGGGCGAGAGCGTCAGCGTCATCGATACGAGTACCGGCGAAGTGGATGTCGCCGAGCTTGAGGACGAACTCGACTTCGAAATCGAGTCCTTCAATCGCCGCGTGATTACGCCCGGTTTCGACAAGGTCATCTGCGAGCAACTGGCGCAAGAGCTCGACCCGTCGGGCGACGAAAAAACGATGATTTTTTGCGTTAACCAGGCCCATGCCGAGCGGGTCAAAAACCTTCTTGACGTAGCCTTCAAGGACGTTCACGACGAGGATTACAACCAGGCAGCTGTACAGATCATCACCGGGCAAAGTGACAAGGTCAAACAACTGATCCGCCAGTACAAGAACGAACGCTACCCGAGTATTGCCATCACGGTCGACCTGTTGACCACCGGTATCGACGTACCGCGCATTTGCCACTTGGTGTTCATGCGCCGGGTGCGTTCGCGCATCCTCTACGAACAGATGAAGGGCCGCGCGACTCGCCGCTGCGATGAAATCGGCAAGACGGTATTCAAGATCTACGACCCAGTTGACCTGTACGCTGCCCTCGAACCAGTAGATACAATGAAGCCGCTAGTGAGAGACCCAAGCATCAGCCTCGAACAGCTGGTCAGCGAGCTAACCAACCCAGCCAGCCTTGATGCTCCTGGTAACCAACCAGACACTAGCCATGCTCACGACGTCCTGGACCAGCTCAGCCAGCGGGTCATGCGTATTCTGCGCAAGGCCAGCCATAAGGCCGAGCAAAAGCCAAACCTAAAGGCCAAGCTCGCCGAGCTGGAGAACACCTGGGGCGTAGCCCCGGACAAACTGCATCAGCACCTGCACCAGCTCGGCCCACAGCAAGCTGCCCGGTTCATCCAACAGCATGCCCAACTGCTCGATCAGCTCGCCACGGTTAATGCCCTGCTGGGATCGCTGAACTACCCGGTGATCTCCACTCACACAGACGAACTGATGGTCCGTGAGCAGAACTACGGCGATTACCACAAGCCCGCGGACTATCTGGAAAGCTTCAACGACTTCATTAAGAATCAGTTGAACCAGTCAGTGGCCCTCGGCGTAGTGGTCAACCGCCCCCAAGACCTGACCCGTGAACAATTGCGCGAAGTACGCCTGCTGCTCGACGAGCATGGCTACAGTGAGGTGAACCTGCAAAGCGCCTGGCGCAACCAGACGAACCAGGAAATCGCTGCCAGTATCGTCGGTTTCATCCGCCGCGCTGCCCTCGGAGAGGCTTTGCTGCCATTCGAACAGCGCGTAACCAAGGCGATGGAGACGATTTACACCCTGCAGCCTTGGACTCAAGTTCAGCGTAAGTGGCTGGACCGCCTGGCTAAGCAGCTGGTTCACGAGGTCGTTATCGACAAAAAGCAGATTGGTGAAGCGTTCAAGAGCGATGGCGGCAGCACGCGGCTGGACAAAATGCTCGGCGGCAACCTGGGCGTGGTGCTGGATGCCCTGAATGACAACCTTTGGGCACAAACGGGATGAGACCGATCTGGAACGCCGGATTGGCCAGCGTGCTCGTTCATAAGGGATAATGCCCCTGCTATACGCCTTATCGCTGCGCTACTTAGAGATGCCTCATGACCCCTGCTGAGCTTCATCAGATCCTTGACCGTGGTGAGGACAGCCGCCATCAGTTCAAGCGTGATTTCAGCAATATCGATGCCTTGGCAGCCGAGTTGGTGGCGTTCGCCAATACGTCCGGTGGCTACTTGCTGATTGGCGTAGACGACTCCGGCGCGGTGAGCGGGTTGAGTAGCACCGACATTTCGCGACTCAATCAGCTGCTCTCCAACGCGGCCTCACAGAATGTCCGCCCGGCGATCAATCCATTGTCCAGCAACCTTCAGACCGAACACGGGATGGTCATGGTGGTGACAGTCGAACAAGGGCTGAATAAACCCTATGTCGACAACCAGGGTCGCATCTGGGTAAAGAACGGCGCCGACAAGCGTCGGGTCACGGCCCGTGAAGAACTGCAGCGTTTGTTCCAGCAGGCCGGGCTGGTGTGTGCTGATGCAGTACCGGTCGCGGGCAGCAGCGTAGCGGATATAGATGCCAAGGCGCTCGGCGAGTACTTTCAAAGACGCTTTCGGCAGAGCCCCGAACAGACAGGTTTGGAAACTATCCGCATCCTGGAAAATCTTGGCCTCGCCAGTGGCGACACACCCAATTTGCCCGGTTTGCTGCTCTTCGGCCAGGCGCCACAACGTCTGTGCCCGGCGTTCGATGTCAAGGCCGTGGCGTTTCCGGGCACGGTTCTGCATGACCGCCACTATCTAGACAGCGAAGATATCGACGGTAATCTGCAGGAGCAGTACCGACGCAGCCTTGCCTTCATAAAGCGCAACCTACACCACGTGCAGCGCCAGCAGGGCTTCAATACCCTCGGCCAACTGGAAGTGCCGGAGGAGGTATTTGAAGAACTGCTGGTCAATGCCCTGATCCACCGCGACTACTTTGTCAGAGCCTCCATCCGGATCATGATCTTCGCCGATCGCATCGAACTGATCAGCCCCGGGCACCTGCCTGACGTGCTCGATACCGAGAAAATTCGATTCGGCCTGTCCAACCGTCGTAACCCGACGCTCACCTCCCATGCTGTGCACATTCTCCCCTATCGCGGTTTGGGCACCGGCATCCCGCGCGCTATCGATGCTTGGCCAATGATCCGGCTGGAGGATGACCGGCAGAGTAATCAGTTCAAGGTGGTGATTCAGCGCGCCGTTGAAAAAGGGCCTCTTTCGGGCCCAGGTGGGGACCAAGTAGGGACTAAGTCGGGACCAAGTAGGGACCAAGTAGGGACTGAGTCCGCTGCCGAAGAAGAACATGCCGAAACTCGCCTGTCTTTGCAGCAAGAGCAGATAACGATGCTGTGCAAAATGACAGGCGATCACACTGCGCCAGAGCTAATGACCTTCGTCGGGCGCAGAAACCGCAGCAAGTTCCGCGAGCAGGTTTTGACCCCACTACTGACGATTGGCGTGGTCGAGATGACCATTCCAGACAAGCCCAACAGCAGCAAGCAACGCTATCGCCTGACTGCGGCCGGCCGAGCTCTAAAGGCCGAACAACGCTCCTCAGACGACTGAGCCCAGACAACCACTTCTTTGCGCCAGCGCAATCTGGCGCTTTACACACTTCGCCACAGGTACCCAATGACCAACTCCGATATCGTCCAGAAACTCTGGAACCTCTGCGACGTCCTGCGCGACGATGGCATCAACTACAGCGACTACGTCACCGAGCTCGTGCTTCTGCTGTTCATCAAGATGGAGTACGAACAGGTACAGAACAACGACAGCTTCGGCCACAAGCTGCCCGAAGGCGCGCGCTGGCCAGACCTGGCTGGCAAGTCCGGCGTTAACCTGCTCAATCACTACCGGCAGATGCTGCTGGACCTTGGCAAAAACCCTGACCCGCTGATCGCCGCCATCTACGCCGACGCTCAGACTCGCCTCAAGGAACCGCGCCACCTCGAGCAGTTGATCAAGAGCCTCGACGGCATCGACTGGTTCAGCGCCCGCCAAGACGGCCTCGGCGATCTTTATGAAGGCCTACTGGAAAAGAACGCCAGCGAGACCAAGTCCGGCGCCGGCCAGTACTTCACCCCGCGCCCGCTGATTGACAGCATCATCCGCTGCATCAAGCCGCAGCCGGGCGAGACCATACAAGACCCGGCCGCCGGTACTGCGGGCTTTTTGATCGCTGCTGACGCCTATATCAAAAGTCGAACCGACGATTACTACGACCTCGACGCCAAAGCCCAGGCATTCCAGCGCAATCGCGCCTTTGTCGGCGTAGAACTAGTGCCGGGCACTCGCCGTCTGGCGCTAATGAACACACTGCTGCATGGCATGGAGGGCGACGAAGAAGGCGTGGTGCACCTGGGCAACGCCCTAGGTCAGACCGGGGCCAACTTACCCAAGGTCGACGTCATCCTCTCCAACCCACCGTTCGGCACTGCCAAGGGTGGCGGTGGCCCGACTCGTGATGACCTCACGTACCGCACCAGTAACAAGCAGTTGGCCTTTCTCCAGCACATCTACCGTGGCCTCAAGCCGGGCGGCCGCGCCGCCGTGGTGCTGCCGGATAACGTGCTGTTCGAGGCCGGCGTTGGCACCGAGGTGCGTCGCGACCTGATGGACAAGTGCAACCTGCACACCATCCTGCGCCTGCCTACTGGCATCTTCTACGCACAGGGTGTGAAGACCAACATACTGTTTTTTCAGAAGGGCACCGTGGAAAACCCGCGCCAGGAGGAAGGTTGCACCAAGCGCGTGTGGATCTATGACCTGCGCAGCAACATGCCCAGCTTCGGCAAGCGCACGCCCTTCGGCCCCACTCACCTCAAACCGTTCGAGGACGCCTATGGCGACACCCCCGACGGCGAAAGCCCACGCGCCGAGAACGTCGAAGGTATCGGTGAAAACAGCCGCTTCCGCAGCTTTACCCGCGATTACATCCGCAACGAGCGAAGTGACTCGCTGGACATCAGTTGGCTAACAGACAACAGCAGCTTGGATGCCGCTGACCTGCCCGCTCCGGAAGTGCTGGCGTGTGAGGCGATGGCTGAATTGACCGAGGCGCTGCGTGAGTTGGAAGAGCTGATGAAGGCGCTGGGGGCTGGGGATGAAGTATTAGCTCAAAGACAGTTGATGGCGGAAGTGATGGGGCTGGAAATGGGGGCTGGAGAATGAATAGCTCTCCTGCCGGCTGGTGTCTTGTCAAGCTTCATGAGTTAGGCATTTGGGGAAGTGGAGGTACACCCTCCAAAGGAAACGCGACTTACTATCAAGGTAACGTTCCTTGGGCAGTTATTGGCGACCTCAACGACGAACTACTTACAGAAACTGCCAATAAGATTTCGGCCTCTGGTCTTGCTAATAGCTCGGCGAAGCTAATTCCCGCGGGAACGCTACTAATCGCCATGTACGGCTCAATTGGTAAGCTTGCTATTGCTGGAATTGAATGTAGCACTAACCAAGCAATCGCTTTTTGCATAGTTGATAATGAAATTGCTGACAAAAAATATATCTTTTATGCACTGAAATTTTCGAGATCCGAGCTTGTCAAGCTTGGTCAAGGGGCAAGCCAACAGAATATTAGTCAAACCATTCTGAAATCATTTGAGGTACCTCTCGCGCCAAAGACAGAACAAACCCGTATCGTCGCCAAGCTCGACGAACTACTAGCTCAGGTCGATACTCTGAAATCTCATATCGACAGCATCCCCACACTGCTCAAGCGCTTCCGCCACTCCGTCCTAGATGCCGCCGTTTCGGGGCGGTTGACGAAGGAGTGTCGAAATGGCGCAGTTGCCAAATGGGACACGCTAACTTTGGCGGATATTATTGATGGCAAACCAAGAAATGGTTATTCCCCCAAGCCCGTGGCGTACGAAACCGCTATAAAAACGCTGAGTTTGTCCGCCACGACCTCCGGTGTATTTAAAGGCGAGCACTTCAAATATGTAGATGAGGCAATTCCGCGGGACTCTCACCTATGGCTCTACCCAGGCGACATCCTCATTCAGCGAGCAAATACTTTAGAGTATGTGGGCGTCAGTGCAATTTATGATGGTGAACCAATGAACCACATATATCCCGATCTCATGATGAAGTGTAGGCCGAAGGAAGGCGTGCTCACGGAGTACCTCCATATGTGCCTATCGAGTCGAGCGGTTCGCAAGCACTTCCGAGACAATGCGACTGGCACCGCAGGGAACATGCCGAAAATAAATCAACAGACTGTGATGAGCGCTCCGGTCCTTCTAGCTCCGTTGTCAGAGCAAACTGAAATTGTCCGCCGCGTCGAGCAACTGCTTGTCTTCGCCGACCAACTTGAAGCTCGCGTTAAAGCAGCCCAAGCGCGCATTGACGGCCTGACGCAAAGCATCCTAGCCAAGGCTTTCCGCGGCGAACTGGTGCCGCAAGACCCGAACGACGAACCGGCCAGCGTACTGCTGGAGCGCATCAAAGCCCAACGCGCCGCCACGCCTAAGACAAAGCGCGGGCGTCGAGTTGCTACGCCGAGCTAAGCCTTTCATCAGGAAGAACGAACCATGCCTGTCCCGACCTACGACCAGTTCATCGAGCCCATCATGCGTTTTCTCGCCGCCCACGCGGAGGGTGCCACTGCGGGCGAGGCCCATGAAGCGGCCTCCGTGATGCTTGGTCTAAGCGAGGAGCAGCGGCAGGAGACCATCGCCAGTGGCCAGGCCACCTACAAGAACCGTTCAGGCTGGGCGCATGATCGGCTGAAGCGCGCCGGTTATTCCAGCAGCGCAAAGCGTGGCTACTGGCAGCTGACCGACACCGGCCGCGCATTCGCTCAGGCCAACCCTGCCCCGTTGAGCGCAGAACAGGTCGAGCATCTAGCTGTGAACTTCATGAGCGTGAAGCTGAAGACAGCGCCGGACGCCGCCTCGCTGGATGAAAGCAACGACACGTCAACGCCGATTGTCCAGACCGACCTCGCCACTAGCAGCCCGCAGGAGAGGCTGAACCAAGCCATACTCGAACTGCGTACCAGCGTTGCGGGCGACCTGCTGGACAGCCTGCTGCAAGCGAGCCCGACGCGCTTCGAGCACATCGTACTCGACGTGCTGCACAGCCTTGGCTACGGCGCAAACCGTCAGGCGCTGCAACAAGTCGGCGGCAGTGGCGATGGCGGCATTGACGGAGTGATCTCGCTGGACGCGCTGGGGCTGGAGAAGGTCTACGTGCAGGCCAAGCGCTGGCAGAGCACCGTCGGCCGCCCCGACCTGCAGGCGTTTTATGGCGCCCTGGCCGGGCAGAAAGCCAAACGCGGTGTATTCATCACCACTTCCGGCTTCACCGCGCAGGCCGTTGACTTTGCGCGCTCGGTCGAGGGGCTGGTGCTGGTCGACGGCAAACGCCTGGTCAATCTGATGCTCGACCACGAGGTGGGCATCAGCTCGCAGCTTTACAAGGTGCCCAGGCTCGACAGCGATTACTTTGACGAATCACTCGGCTGAGCCGAAGTGCAGCCCAAATACTTGAGCGCAACTGGGTGTCGCTCCTAAGTACCTTAAAATCAGGGATAAAAGTAGTTAACAAACGCCGTCGGCTACACTTCGATCTCGAATCCTGATAGAGGCTGAGCTCAACAAGCATCATCCATGCGAAGCCAGATTACGCAGCATTCCAAGTGGTATTCCAAGCAATTGGACTAATCAACTATTAGTCAATAAAATCAGCTTTCTACAGGCTTATTTCAGATTACCCCGGCGCACCGTACCCCCCTCCCCCCTCACCCATCCGTAAACCCCATTCCCCGCACATGCCCCCTGGCCAGCGGCGGTGGGCAATCCGGTTCGCTGAAGTCCGCTGTCCAGCGCCAGTTGCGGATTTCCGGCAGGTCTTCAAGGTGTTCGCGAATCCATACCTCATGCCGGCTCAGCTGGCGGGTGAAGTGGTCCACGGCCGTTGCGCTTTGGGGGTGTAGCCGGGGTATGTGGCTCAGGGCGTCGATGGCCAGGTGGTAACGGCTCATTCGGTTGAGCACTACCATGTCGAACGGGGTGGTGGTGGTTCCCCGGTCGCTGAAGCCTCGTACGTGGAAGCGCGCTTCGTTGGCGCGGCCATGGACCATTGAGTGGATGACCCAGGTGGAGCCGTGGAAGGCGAACATGACCGGGGCTTCGCGAGTGAACAGGGCGTCGAAGGAGGCGGTGTCGAGGCCGTGCGGGCGTTGCTCCGGTGCGCAGAGGGTGCCGAGGTCAACGATGTTGACGACCCGGACACGAATGTCCGGGACGTGTTTGCGCAGCAGCCAGGCGGCGGCGACGGTTTCGGTGGTCGGAACATCGCCTGCGCAGCCCAGGATTACGTCGGGTTCATGCTCCTGGTCGTTGCTGGCAAAGGCCCAGATGGAGGCGCCTTGTGAGCAGTGCCTGAGTGCGGCGTCGAAGTCCAGCCACTGGAAATCCGGCTGTTTGCCGCAGGTCACGACGTTGACATAGTTCCGGCTGCGCAGGCAGTGGTCGAAGACGTTGATCAGGCAGTTGGAGTCTGGCGGGTAGTAGACCCGTACGACGTCCGCACGGCGTTGCAGCACGTTGTCGACGAAGCCGGTGGACTGGTGGCTGAAGCCGTTATGGTCGTTGCGCCAGGCGTGGCTGGTGATGAGGATGTTCAACGAGGCCAGCGGGCGGCGCCAGTGGAATTCCTTGCTTTGCTGCAACCATTTGGCGTGCTGGGTCACCATGGAGTCGACGACCTGGGCGAAGGCTTCGTAGGTGGACCACATGCCATGTCGCCCGGTGAGCAGGTAGCCTTCCAGCCAGCCCTCGCACAGGTGTTCGCTGAGCACTTCCATGACCCGCCCGTCAGGCGCAAGGTGGTCGTCGAGGGTCAGGCAGGTGCCGGAGGCTTTTCGGTCGGCGGCGTCGAACACGGCGTTGAGGCGGTTGGAGTTGGTTTCATCCGGGCCGAAGACTCTGAAGTTGTGCGGGTTGCTGCGCATCACGTCACGCAGGTATTCGCCCAGTTTGCGCGGTGCCTCGGCGATCACCTGGCCGGGGCCGGGGACTTCCAGGCTGTAGCCGGCGAAATCGGGCAGGTCCAGCGCCAGCAGCACGCGCCCGCCATTGACATGGGGCACGGCGCCCATGCGCAGTTCGGCGGGGGGCGTCAGGGCCTTGAGGTCTGGCAGGAGCGCACCGTGGGCATCGAACAGGTGCTGCGAGAGGTAGCCGCGCATCCAGCGTTCCAGTTGTGCCCTGTGCCCGGGGTTGTCGATGACGTTGGCCAGCGGCACCTGGTGGGCGCGGAAGGTTCCTTCGATTGGCACCCCGTCCACCACGTGCGGCCCGGTCCAGCCCTTGGGGCTGCGCAGGATGATCATCGGCCATTTCTCAGCCAGTGGATGGCCCTGCCTGGCGTGCAGCTGGAGTCGGCCGATGGCGTCGTGGGCACTGTTCAGCGCAGCCGCGAATCGCTGGTGCATGCCGGGCAGGTCGTCACCGGCGACGATGATCGGCTGATAGCCACGGCCGCGATACAGTTCGATCAGCCGCTCATCCGCCGTGCGCGCCTCGACGGTGGGGCCGGATATTTTGTAGCCGTTGAGATGCAGGATGGGCAACACGGCCCCGTCGCGGGCGGGGTCGATGAACTGCACGCTTTTCCAGCTGCCTTCAAGAGGGCACGTCTCCGCTTCGCCGTCGCCGATGACGCAGGCGACCAGCAATTGGGGGTTGTCGAACACCGCGCCAAAGGCATGCATCAACGAGTAGCCCAGCTCTCCGCCTTCATGCAACGAGTTGGGCGTGTGCGGCCCGCAATGGCTGGGGATGCCACCGGGGGCGGAAAAACTGCGGAACAGGCGCAACATGCCGGCTTCGTCGGGGGCGACCTGCGGGTGCACTTCGCTGTAGGTGCCCTCCAGCCAGGCGCAGGCGTTGAGGGTCGGCCCGCCGTGGCCTGGGCCTGAGATAAAGACGGTTTCGACTTTGCGCTCATGGATCAGGCGGTTGAGGTGCACGTAGATGAAGTTCTGTCCGGCCGAGGTGCCCCAATGTCCTAGCAGGCGCGGTTTGATGTGGTCGGCGCTCAGTGGTTCGCGCAGCAGGGGGTTGTTGCGCAGGTAGATCTGGCCGACGCACAGGTAATTGGCCGCGCTCCAGTAGCGATGCAGCCGATCCAGCAGGTCGGCTGACAGCACGCCTGCGGCACTGTCTTGCGCGGCAAGGTGGTCAGGGCGCGGGGAGGCGTTGAGGTCGGCACTGGAAACCTGTGGGTTGAACACATACATGGCGGCTCCTTAGGGGCGGCGGAGTTGGCGTGGCGCTATTGGAGGACGAACACCTGGGTGCTCAGGCTGCTTGGTGCAAACGGCGCAGGGTGTGCCGTGCGATCACGGCGTTTTCATCCGTGGGAATCACCCAGGCCGTCACGGCACTGCCGGGGTGGGACAGGCAGTTCGTACCGGCCTGCCGCCCGTCACAGTCACGCTCCAGGCCCAGCCACCGGCAACCGTCGAGAATGGCGTTGCGCACGTCGCTGGCGTGCTCGCCCACGCCACCGGTAAACACCAGTGCGTCCAGGCCGCCCAGTGCCGCGGCAACCGCACCGATTTCCTTGACGACGTACCGCTCGAACAAGGCAATCGCTTCGGCAGCTTGCGGTGCGGCACTGGCGGCCAGCTCACGCAGGTCACTGCTGATCCCGCCGGACACCCCTAACAGCCCGCAATGGTGATAGAGCAGGTTCTCCAGACCCTTTGCGCTCATGTGCCGCTCGCGCATCAGGTACAGGAGGATGCCGGGATCCAGCCGGCCAGGCCGGGTGCCCATGAGCAATCCGTCGAGGGTGGAAAATCCCATGGTCGTGGCGCGGCTGGTCCGGTTGACCAGGCCACACAAGCTGGCACCATTACCCAGGTGGGCAACGATCGTTCTGCCGTGCGCCGCGTACGGGTCATGATCGATGAGCCGCCCGGCGATGTATTCGTAGGAAAGCCCGTGAAACCCGTAGCGGCGCAGTCCCTGATCAGTCAGTGTGCGCGGCAGCCCGAAGCGGCTTTCCAGCGCATCGAGCGTGCGATGGAAGACCGTGTCGAAACACACGAATTGCGGCAAGCCGGGGCGTTCGCGGGCCAGATGGTTGATCGGGGCGAGACATTTGGGCTGATGCAGTGGGGCCACCGCGCTCAAGGCTTGCATTTCGCTCATCAAGGCCGGGGTGACGATCATGGCCATCTCGGTGCAGTCGCCGCCATGTACCACACGGTGCGCTGCTGCAACGATGTCGCACCCGACGGCCTCGGCAATCCAGGCCATCAGCCGTGACAGCGTGTCGTCGATGGAGGTCGCATGGTCGCCTGGCCACTCGGCCTGTCGTTCCTGCTCGTCGCCGGAACCGAGAAACACCAGGCGCTGCATGCCCTTGCTCGCCTCCACGCTGCCGCGCCCCAGGCAGCGCTCCGCTTCGACGGGTACAGCCGCGTCATACAGGGAGAACTTCAGGTTCGAGGAGCCAGCGTTCAAGACCAACAGTACCGGAGGTGACTGATCGATCATTTGGCTCTCCTGGGGTCGCGCCCCTGTTGGCCCCGAGCGCCTGTACTGCCGGTCATGGCACGAGCGGGTACGGGTTGACGGCCACAACGCTGGTTTTCAGATGACGCACGACATGTTCGGTGGTGCTACCCAACCATTTGCCGTGCACGCTGCGATGGACGACGCCCATCACGATGACGTCGAAGTCGTGTGCCTCGCTGAATGCCACGATGACTTTCGCAGGGTTGCCCATGACCAGGTGCTTGCACTCGAGGGGCACACCGTAGCGCTCGGCCAGGTGATCGAACGCGTTTTCGTCCAGTTTGTAGATCCGCTCATGCATTTCGGAGTTGAACGCCAGGTCGCTCCCGCCGCTGAAGACGTAGGACAAATCGTAGGCGTACAGCAGGTGGAGCTCCGCGTTGCACTGCGCCGCGAGTTTTTCCGCCGTGGAGATGATCCGGTCGTTGAGGCCGTCGTACTGTTCGTCCGGGCGAAAAGGGTCAACGGCGGCGAGAATCTTGCGGGGAAGCACATGGGGCGCCGGATGGGCCACCAGGTGCAGGGCCACCGGGCATTTGCGCAGCAGGTGCTCATCCAGGGACGTGAACATGATTCGGGTCAGCCACGAATGGTGCTCCAGGTCCTTGATGACCAGCGAAGGTTTCATTTCGCCGATGTGCAGGATAATTTCGTCGAGCGGGTGTGCCACCCAGATGACTTCATGGGTGACCTGAACCCCAACACTGCGCATGGGCACGACCTGTTCTCCCAGCCACTTGCGATGTCGTTCCAGATACCCCTCTTTCATTTCCCGCAAGGCGTTATCATTCACAAGCCCGGCAGTGGCCAGCGCTTCGACATAATCAAACGCAACGATGTGCAGTGCGGCATCCTGGGCCTTGGCAAGGGCCAGGGCGCGGTCAAATGCCGGGGTTCGTTCCATCAGTGGCGACGCGATCAGCATCAAACGTTCAGCTTGGGACATGTCACACCTCCTTTCAGGGCCAAAGGGCGCGCATAGGGGTTCTGCGCTGGGCAGCGGCAGGGCTCTCGACAGGGCTCTCTACCGAAGCGCCGCGGCCGGCCTCGACGGTGTGGTCGCCGGGTTTGATGACCAGCACGCTGCTCGGTGAATGGATCAACAGTGATTCGGCCGTATTGCCGATGACTTTCTCCAGCCTGGTGCGCGGCAAAGTCCCCATGACCAGCAGGTCGATGTCCTGCTCGCGAGCAAACTCACTGATGGTCTGTAGCGGCGTGCCGGTCAGGAAATGCCGACAATCGTGCGCAATGGCATGTCGGTCGCACAGCGCGGAGAAAGCCTGCTCATGGGCCTCTCCCAGGGCTTCGTGAAAGCCGGTCTCGATTGGCAAGGCGCCCAGCATGGTGATGTTCCTGGCATAGAACTCCGACCAGTCATAGCTGTAGAGCACATGAACGCTGGCGCCACATTGCCTGGCCAGGCGGGCGGCCATGGCCACCAGCGTGTCATTGAGCTGCAGGTCCGCCTCTTGGTAACGGTAAAGATTGACGGCGGCCAGCACCTTGCCAGGCAGCGGGTGGCGGGCGTCCGTGACGAACTGGACAGGGCAGGTACAGTCGCGCAACAGGAGCCAGTCCAGCGGCGTGGAAAACAGCCGGGCGAAGAGCGGCTCATGATGCACGTCTTTGATCAGCATCATGGGGCGAGCCATCTGCACATGGGTACTGATCGCCTCGAAATCGTCATCGGTCCAGAGCACCTCGACCGAGCAGTCCAGGCCACGTGCGCGCTCTTGCGCGGCCTGCTCTTCCAGCCACCGGCAATGGCTCTCAAGGTAGCTGTCACGCAAGGCGACAAGCGCCGAACGGTCGAATACGCCCATGATTTCGAGGGCCCGGAAGTAGTCCAGTGCGAGGATCCGCAAGGCAGCATCGCAAGCCCGGGCCAAGGCCACGGCGCGCTCGAATGCGGGGGTGCGCTGCATGTTCGATGAGGCGATCAACAAAAAGCCTGGCGATGCGTTCATGGCGACCTCATTCAGCGACCTCAGTGGTGATCTGAAAGTGGCTACTTGGAGAAAGCGATGTCCAAACGCCTGACACGGCGCAGGCCGGCGCACATTCACAGGATGGGGCGATACCGGCGGCCGTTTCTGATCTATATCAGAAAGTCGGCGTTTCCCGGCGCCAGCCATCACGATCCCGAGCATAATCACGCCATACACCGAACGCAGAAGCATCCAGCGGAGATGCCTTCATGATCCTCGTCACCTTGATCAACATGCTGATCATCACCACTGCCGTGATCATTCACTACGAATGCCTGTTGCGCTTGAACTTGCTCATGCCCCGGCTCAAGATCTGGCATCGTTTCAGAATCGTCTTCGGTGTGCTGGGAGCGCTGGTGGCCCACGCCATCGAAGTCTGGGTCTTTGCGCTGGGTTATTACCTGCTGAACAAAAGCGCAACGCTGGGTCAGCTCGTCGGTCACTTCGACGGCAGCTTCATGGACTCGGTGTACTTCTCCTTTACCACCTACACCACCATAGGCTTCGGCGATATCTCGCCCGTGGGCCCGCTCAAGTTCCTGACCGGGCTCGAAGCCTTGACCGGTCTGGTGCTCATCACCTGGACAGCGTCCTTCCTGTTCATCGAAATGCAGAGGTACTGGAATCTTCAGGAAGCCACTGGACCCAGTCGGCAATGACCCCGAACGATCTCTAACACGGCATATTTGCGAGCGGGTGGGGGCGGCCCGTCCATCCGGCAACGATTGCAGCATGAGCCTGCAGGCGTATCGTTTTTGCCGGTAGTACACATAAATGTCGGGGGGCTCCCGCATGAACCACTGCCTACCCCTGCGCAGCGAGAGCTGTGCCAATTGTCGAGTGCGTGAGCTCTGCCTGCTGGTCGGGCTTGATACTGCGGACGCCAGACGCCTGGACCTGATCATTCCGCAGCGCATGAAGGTCAAGAAAGGTGCGGTTCTGTTTCATCTGGGAGACCCCATGCACTATCTCTATGCCATTCATCATGGGTTCTTCAAAACGACGTTTTGTTCAGAAGACGGCCGCGAACAACTGACCGGCTTTCAGATGCCGGGCGAGTTGCTTGGCATTGACGCGATAAGCAGCGGGGACTACGCCTGTGATGCCATTGCCCTTGAAGACAGCGAAGTCTGCCCGATCCGCTTCACCCAGCTTGAGCGCCTCGCCCGGGAACTGCCCTCGCTGCAACACAACCTGAACCGGACGTTGAGCCAGGAGCTGGTGCGCGACCATGAAGTTCTGATGTGGATGGGGAATCTCAAGGCGCAAGAACGGCTCGGGGCCTTCCTGCTGGACCTGGCCACACGTATGCAACGCCGTGGCTACTCGCCCCACGCGTTTGTATTGCGCATGACGCGAGAGGACATTGGTGCTTATCTAGGCCTGCGCCTTGAGACGGTGTGCCGGGCCATCGCCTACCTGCGCAACAACGATATCGTGCGAATCTCCGGACGGGCTGTTGAGATCGTCAGCCAGGAACGCCTCAAAGCTCTGGTTTCGGGCTGTAGCTCCCCCCGAAAGCTCCGCTCGGTACAAGAGCGCCTCTGTTGATTGGCGCAGTCATGGCGTAATCGCGACTTTCAGCACGCCGTCGCGCTGATGGGCAAACAGATCATAGGCCGCTTCGATCTCGTCCAGCCTGAACCGATGGGTGACCAGCGGTGACAGGTCGACAGCCCCACCGTCCACTACGGCCATCAAGCGCCGCATGCGCTCCTTGCCACCCGGGCACAGGGTGCTGACGATGCTGTAGTCCCCCAGCCCCGCAGCGAATGCCTCCAGCGGAATGCGCAGGTCATTGGCGTAAACGCCAAGGCTCGACAGCCGTCCGCCAGGGCGCAGCACGCGCAGAGCGGACTCGAACGTGCCTTGGGTTCCCAGCGCCTCGATCGCCACATCCACACCGCGACCGTCGGTCAGGGTCATGATCTGCTCCACTACGTCTCCCGCCTGAAAGTCGACCGTGTAGGTCGCACCCAGGCGCCGGGCGACACTCATGCGCTCTGCCACTGTGTCGACCCCGATAATGGTCGCCGCCCCCTTGAGCCGCGCACCCGCCACCGCACACAGCCCAATAGGGCCCAGCGCAAAGACCGCAACGCTGTCGCCAATGCGCACATCACCGCGTTCGGCCCCGGAAAACCCGGTGGACATGATGTCGGGGCACATGAGGACCTGTTCATCACTGAGGCCGTCCGGAATCGCACACAGATTGGCCATCGCATCGGGCACTCGTACGTATTCGGCCTGGCAGCCATCGATGGTATTACCGAATTTCCAGCCGCCGATGGCTCGAAAGCCGTGCCGGGCGTGAGGACCGTCCTGCGATGCACAGCCACACAGGCAGGCAAAACTGTGTCCACTGGGGGTGATGGCGCCGGCGATGACGCGCTGCCCCTCGAAGAAGCCCTGGACTTGCGAACCCAGCCGCTCGATCACACCCACCGGTTCGTGGCCGACGATGAGCCCACTGGTCACCGGGTATTCGCCACGCAGTATGTGGATGTCCGTGCCGCAAATGGTCGTGGTGGTGACCCGCACAAGCGCATCCAGGGGGCCTGGTTCCGGAATCGGCTTCTCTTCGAGCACGATGCGATTCTTTTCGACGAAAACCGCCGCTTTCATGCTGTTCATGGCTGGCCTCGGGGCTGTTGGCGAGAACGCTCGGATAGGCCAATAGCCTGCCGCGCTACCCGTTGGGCCGCTTGATGATTATCAACAAACATCCTTGGCCCCCACGCGCCGACCGATGGTCGAGCGGCCCCGTCGTATTTCTGATTTTGATCAGTCGCCATCGTGCTGGTGGGCGTAGAAAGGCGCGTAGAGGCGCTGTACGTCGCAGCGCTGCGCTTCACAGCCCACCTATAGCAGATCAGGAGATCGACATGGCCAGGCCCGAACTGACCGAGCACCTGCCTACAGGCGCACTTGGGAAACATCACTGGATAGAGCCGCTCAACGACGGCACGCACGTCCTGATACGCCCTCTGGAGCCGCAAGACCGTGAGCGGGAGTTTGCCTTTATCAAGCATCTGTCCCCTCAATCCCGGCGCTTGCGCTTTCTCGCCACGATCAACGAACCCAGCGAATCAATGCTCGATCAACTGATGGATGTGGACTGCTGCAGACGCATGGCCTATGTCGGGCTCAGCATGGACCAGGGCAAGCTGATCGAGACCGGCGTCGCACGCTATGCCGCGCTGGCAGATAGCTCACAATGCGAATCGGCGGTGGTCGTTGCCGACTCATGGCAGCGCAAGGGACTTGGCACACTGTTGATGAAACACTTGATCAATACGGCCCGGCTCAATGGCTTCACCGAGATGTTATCCATCGACAGTGAGGCGAATTCAGGCATGCATCGATTGGCCAACAAGCTGGGGTTCGTACGCCGTCAGGATCCGCTGGATGCTACCCAGGTCATCCATCGTTTGAACTTGTGCTGAGCGGCGCCGGGAGCCCTTGCTTCGTCTGTGAAGCCTATGGACAAGATCAGAGTGGATCCGGCCCTGCTGGTGATCGCGCTTGGCTCACTGGCAGCCGGGATCATTGCCAGCCTGATCGGCAGGCATGACCTGGCGCATGGCCTGTGGGGCATTGGGGCGATGCTGGTGGCGTTAACGCTCGCGGTAGAGATCGTCATCGACCTGGTCAGACACCGGATGGGGGTGGATCTGATTGCGCTGTTGTCCATCGCCGGAGCCTTGTTTTTTTCCGAGTATCTGGTCGCGTCGGTCGTCGGGGTCATGCTGGCGTCCGGGCGCAATCTGGAGTATTTCAGTTCGCAACGTGCCGCACGCGAACTCAAACGCCTGATCCAGCGCGCACCCACGTTTGCCTGGCGGATCGAGGGCGGTGATCTGACCCGTGTGCCACTGCAGGAGGTTGTTCCCGGTCAACTGATCCTGGTGCGCATGGGCGACGTGATACCCCTCGACGGTGACCTGCAAGGCAGCGGAGCAATCGTCGATGAATCAGCGCTCACGGGCGAACCCATACCTGTGAATCACCGGCCGGGGGCCAGCATCAGAAGTGGCGGCATCAACGTCGGTACGCCCTTCTCGCTCCGGGTCAGGCGCAGCGCGCAGGAGAGTACCTATGCCGGCATTGTCAGAATGGCGACCCAGGCGCGTCAGTCACGACCACCGTTCGTACGCGCAGCCGATCGCTATGCGCTGATCCTCATCCCGGTGACGCTGTTGATTGCGGGGGTGAGCTGGGCCTGGTCTGCCGATCCGGTCAGGGCGCTCGCGGTGTTGGTCGTTTCCACGCCTTGCCCGTTGATTCTCGCAGCCCCTGTGGCCATCTTGTCGGGGATCTCTCGCTGCGCGCGACGGGGTATCCTCGTCAGGGACGGCGCCACGCTCGAAGCGATGGCCAGAACGCAAAGGGTGCTGTTCGACAAGACCGGAACCCTCACGGCGGGTCGGCCCTCGGTCATGGGTGCAGAAACCAGGGGCGATGTGGATGTACAGCGGATGCTGTACCTGGCCGGCTCCCTTGCACAGGGCTCACCCCATCCGGTCTCGATTGCCATCGCCGCATCCGCCCGTGTCGGCAACGTTGCGTTGGCAATCCCTACGCAAGTTGTCGAACAGCCAGGATCGGGTTTGTCGGGAGAGGTTGAAGGCCATCGAGTCTGGCTTGGTGGGCCGGACATCGCAGCTGCCACCACAGACAACTGGACGCAACACTTGATGAGCCGCCTGGACTTTCAGGGCCTTGGGGCCAGCCTGGTGGTTGTCGATAACCAGCTTGCCGGTGCCATCCTGTTCACCGATCCGCTACGCAAGGAGTCGGCACGAGCGTTGCGCCATATCAAGCAGATGGGACTCGACAAGATCGCGATGCTGACAGGCGATCGACTGGAAACCGCGGAATTGGTCGCCGTGGCAGCCGGTGTGGACGACGTCAGGGCTGGTTTGAGCCCTGAAGAAAAGGTCCGTGCAGTCCAGCAATCCTGCGTCGATGGCATCACGATGATGGTCGGTGATGGGATCAACGATGCACCGGCACTCGCCGCCGCAGATGTGGGCGTCGCGATGGGTGCCAATGGGGCAAGCGCGGCGTCGGAATCTGCCGGAGTGGTGCTTTTGGTCGACCGACTCGACCGTGTCGTTGAGGCACTGGAGATCAGTAAGCGCACCTACACGATCGCACGGCAAAGTCTGCTGATCGGCATGGGGCTGTCGGTTACGGCGATGTTGATCGCGGCAGCCGGTTACCTGCCGCCGCTGGCCGGCGCCATCCTGCAGGAGGGCATTGATGTCGGGGTTATCCTGAACGCGCTGCGGGCACTGGGTGCCGCTCGCGGACAGGGGGCCAGGGGGCTGCCCGATGAGCGTCTGGACCGGCTGGCCGCCGAGCACCTGAACATGAAACACATACTTCAGCAGCTCAGCAGCATGGCCTACAACTTTTCAAGCCTGCCTGCCGAGCAAGCCACAAAAGAATTGAGCAGCCTTCTGGAGCAATTCGACAATGAGCTGTTGCCCCATGAGCATGATGACGAAGAGCAGCTTTACCCCAGCCTTGTCGATTACCTGAAAGGCGACGACCCACTGGGAGCCTTGAGCCATACACACCGGGAACTCTTCCGGATGATCGGCCTGCTTCGGCGCATGAACCAGCAATTGGCAACTCAGCCTTCGAACGTCGACCTGAAGGAAATCCAGATACTGCTCATCCGCCTGGATACGTTGCTGGCGCTGCACTTTTCCCTGGAAGAGGAGCTTTATCAAACTCTGGATCTTCGATAACGGGATTCAATGCCTATGCACAGCGACAGTGCATCCTTGTTTACTGCGTCATGGAGTCCGGCCAGAGCCAGCTGCAGGTGCAGCCGCCTTCGCAAAACCGTGACAAAACTCAACGTTTTTCTCCAGGTACAGGCTTTCAATAACGGCCTTCCCTGGATCCCCATACCAGGGTCATGAGCCCGATAATCGGGGGTGATTATGAACAACTTTGCACTGCGACGCGCCATTCTCGATGAGCTTGAGTTTCAACCTCATATCGACGCGGGCGCTATTGGCGTTGCCATAGAAGAAAATGGCGTTGTCAGACTGACAGGGCATGTCAAAACCTATGCGGAGAAAATCGCGGCCGAGCGAGCCGTGAAAAGCGTCAAGGGCGTGAAGGCGGTTGCCCAAGAGATTGAGGTACGCGTTCCCGGCGACCTGGATCTAAGCGATGAAAGTATCGCTTCGCGCTGCGTGGATGTGGTCCGCTGGAATACGGCCACGGCTGCCGACCGGATACAGATTGAAGTTCAGCAAGGGTGGGTCACTCTTGAGGGTGAAGTCGACTGGCAATACCAGAGGCAAGCGGCTGAGGATGCCGTCCAGAAGTTGGCAGGGGTCGTTGGGATCAATAACCTGTTGGTGGTAACACCCAAGATCACCGCCGACGATGTGAAGAGTCGTATCGAAGCGGTCTTGGCGCGTAATGCAGAACTGGATACGAACAAGATTCGCGTTGTCGTTGATGGTAAAGCGGTGAAGCTTGAAGGGCATGTTCGCCATTGGCGAGAGCGCAGCGCTTGTGAGCAGGCGGCGTGGGGAGTGCCGGGTGTCAGTCGTGTCGAAAACTGTATCCTGATTGCCTAGCCGATTTTGACTCGGTGAATTACAGATCGGTGCCTGTACCTGGATGTTTTGATCTACTCCTGAGGCTGTCGCAGCACTTTTCTGCGCGCAAAAGCAAAACCCCCGATCGCAGAGCGATCAGGGGTTCTGTGTTTGAATCTTGACGATGACCTACTCTCACATGGGGAAGCCCCACACTACCATCGGCGATGTATCGTTTCACTACTGAGTTCGGGATGGGATCAGGTGGTTCCAACACTC
>NZ_JAMYDZ010000044.1:0-24816 GCF_024129905.1 Pseudomonas sp. 21LCFQ010
ATTGCGTACCTGCAAGTCCTCGATACACACCATCGCGTGGTTTTGGCTGATCGTGGTGGAGCACTTGTGCAGGTAGTCGCGGCGGGCATTGCCGATGCGCGAGTGAATGCGCTGGACGCAGGCTTTCGCCTTCTTCCAGTTGCGGCTGAATTTGACCTTGCGGCTCATCGCCTGCTGCGCTTTGCACAGCGCGGTTTCATGGCGTTTGAAGCTGTTCAGTGGTGCGTAGAACGAACCATCCGAAAGCGTGGCGAACCGGGCAATGCCCATGTCGATGCCAACTGCCGCCCCCTGCGCCGTGGGCTGCTCATCGACCTCGCGTTCGGTCTGGATACTCACGAACCACTTGCCACACGACTGGCTCACGGTGATGTTCTTCACAGTACCAGGCACCTCGCGGCTGTTGCGGTAACGCAGCCAGCCCAGCTTGGGCAAGAACAGGCGGCTGTTGGTCTGGTCGAGCTTGATCTGTTTCGGGTCGGGATAGCGGAAACTGTCGCGCTGCCCCTTCTTCTTGAACCGGGGAAAGTCGGCTCGCTTGGCGAAGAAGTTGGTGTAGGCCCGCTCCAGATCCTTGAAGGCTCTGTTGCAACGGGTGAACAGGCGCATCGGCCAGCCATGCGGTTTGCGGGCTATGGCGCCACTCGGTCAGCAACTTGCACAGGCCCGCATAGCCGAGCTTCTTCTCGCCTTGCTCGTGGCGCTGTTTCTGCAACGCCAGTGCCTTGTTGAAGACGAAGCGACAGGAGCCGGCAAAGCGGCGCATTTGCCGCTCCTGCTGGCCGTCTGGCATGAGTTCGTACTTGAAGGCTTGAAGTCGTTGCATGCTGCTCTTGAGCCATGAGCAATGAAGGCGACATTAGGCGCGGACGGCACGGTGTTTTCAAGCTGCATGCCCATGGGGTCTTTGTAACGAAAGATCGCCATAGAAGGCATACTGTGTCGCCGTGTTACTGCGCATCATCCTGTGGCGGTGCGTCCATCGAGTAGCAGCAGACACCCCACTGCAACCAGGGACGGCTACGCCGTCCGCGCTATCCTTCCCCGCCCTGAACGGCGGGGCTTGTCGCGCCCCGATGGTCATGCAGTTGGTATTGCAGGTCGAATACGTCTTTGCGGGTCTTGGAGAAGGTGCTGCACACCAGTGTGGCGACCAGCAGGCTGCCGGTGATCAACACCAGCGCCAGTACCAGGTCCAGTTGCCGGCCGAAGTCGGGCTGCACCACAGCAAACAACGTGGCCCAGATCGCCGCCCCGGTACTCAGGGCGTGGCCTGGATGGGCATGCATAGCCGAGACCGGCAGGCTCAGCACCAGACCAATGGGCAAAAACCAGAATACCGGCGTGCCGATGGCAACCGCCACCGAACCCAGGCAGGCGGTGCAGGCACACAGGTGCAGCATGCCGGTCAGCCACAGATGCCGGGTGGTGCGAGCCTTGCAGGTGAGCAAACAGGCCACACCGGCTACCAGGCAGTAGCCATACAGCCAAAGGGAAATCCCCTGGCTGGCATGGGCCAGTGCGACGACCAGGGTGCATGCCAGCACGGCGAGCATTTCGCTGGAGATTTTCAGCGGGCGTAACTGAGCAAAAGACTTCTGCTCAAGGCTTTGTTCGCTAGCGTGCATCTGGGTACGACCTCAGCGGGTGCTAAAACGCTTTCAAGTGCACCCGTATCTGGAGCGGTAAGTCGCGACGATCACTGCCTTGTCAGTCGTAACTACGGATTAACGTGTCAGTGCAGCCATTCCGATGCACCAGCTCATGGCAGTTGCGGGCCAGAACAGTCGATGATTCTGGCCCGCAGCCAAGTGTGGGCATTATGCCTGCGTTAGCGCGAAAAACCTCTGATCGCCCGGCGCAGCGCCCGGCCTGTCTGAATAGCCATTACCATAGCGGCCATTGCAGGGCGTCACATTGAGGGCAGTATTTGCCGGTCAACAGAACTTCGCGCCCTTTTTGGACACAGATAGATTGTGACCATATTATTGATCGGTCACTTAACGGTCTTTCGAGTCATCATGGAGTCAAGCTGCGCACATGAATGAAAATACCCCCCCAGCGCCCACCCGCGGCCCCCTTGATCACAGTGTCCGCGATCAGGTCATCGAGGCGGCAGGCCGCCATTTCGCGCATTACGGCTATGAGAAGACCACGGTGTCGGATCTGGCCAAGGCCATCGGTTTTTCCAAGGCCTACATCTATAAGTTTTTCGACTCAAAGCAGGCCATCGGCCAGGTGATCTGCGCCAACCGTCTGGCGATGATCATGCAGGCCATTGAGGCTGCGACTGCCGGTGCCTCGTCTGCCTCGGAGCGCTTGAGGTGCCTGTTCCGGACGCTTTGCGAAGCGGGCAGCGACCTGTTTTTCCATGACCGCAAGCTTTACGACATTGCTGCTGTTGCATCACGTGAGCAGTGGCCGTCGGTGCTTGAACATGAAGCGCGAATTCGCGCAATTATCCAGCAGATCGTGGTTGATGGCCGCGAAGCCGGCGAATTTGAGCGCAAGACCCCGCTGGATGATGTGGTCAGCGCGATCTGTCTGGTCATGCGTCCCTACATCAACCCTGCACAACTGCAATACAACCTCGACGCTACCGGTGAAGCGACCGTGCAATTGCCGGCCATGATCTTGCGTAGCCTGGCGCCGTAAATAATAAGTGACCATTGACAATATTGGTCACTAGTAAAAGAATGTGGGTCTCGTATTGCTCTTGAGTAAGGGATCCCATGCGCCTCAAATCTCTCCTGCTTGTCGGTTGCGTGCTGCCCGTCCTGTTGACGGCGTGTGGCGATCCAGCGGTCAGCGACGATCCGCGTACCCAGCCGCCGCTGGTCCGGGCTGCAACGGTGACGCGCGCCGTTGAGACAAATCGCTCGTTCAGCGGTGTGGTGGTCGCACGTACCCAGAGTGACCTGGGTTTTCGTGTGTCAGGCAAGGTGCTGGAGCGGCTGGTCGATACCGGGCAAACGGTCAAGCGTGGTCAGCCGCTGCTGCGCCTTGATCCTGTGGATCTCCAGCTCCAGGCGCGAGCGCAGCTCGAAGCGGTCGCCTCGGCCAGCGCACTTGCCAGGCAGACGGCCCAGGACGAGGTGCGCTATCGCCGGCTGGTTGCCGCAGGCGCCGTTTCGGCATCCACTTACGACCAGAGCAAGGCGGCTGCCGACGCGGCTCGGGCACAGCTCAGTGCCGCGCAAGCCCAGGCCGATGTGGCGCGTAATGCAACCAGCTACGCGGTACTGCTGGCTGACGCTGACGGCGTGGTGGTCGAGACTCTGGCCGAACCGGGGCAGGTGGTCAGCGCCGGGCAAACGGTGGTCCGGCTGGCACGGGCCGGGCAACGTGAGGCGATTGTCTATTTGCCCGAGACGCTGCGCCCGGCCACCGGCTCGACGGCGCAGGCGTCGCTGTACGGCAGCCGTGACCCGGCGCTGCCTGCAACCCTGCGGCTGCTGTCTGCAGCGGCCGATGCCACCACCCGTACCTTCGAAGCCCGCTATGTGCTGCAGGGCGCGCTGGCCCAGGCGCCGCTCGGGGCGACCGTCACACTCGATATCGCCCAGGACTCGCCCGGCAGCGGCGCAGTGCAGGTGCCGATTGCGGCCCTTTACGATCCCGGCAGTGGTCCCGGCGTTTGGCTGATTGCTGGTGAGCCGACCAAGGTGGCCTGGCGTAACGTGCAGGTGCTGGCTGTTGGCGACGACACGGCGCGTGTCGTCGGCCAGCTCGCGGTGGGAGAGCAGGTCGTGGCGTTGGGTGCGCACCTGCTGCATGACGGTGAGTCGGTCCGGCGTGAGTTGCTCGATGCCAACCGGGTTGCCGGGAGCCAGCCATGAGCGCAGGGCGTTTCAATCTGTCTGCTTTGGCGGTGCGCGAGCGCGCGGTCACCCTGTTCGTCATCGTGCTGATTGCCGGGGCCGGAATTCTCGCGTTCTTGCAGTTGGGGCGTGCCGAGGATCCGCCCTTTACCGTAAAGCAACTGACCATCATCAGTGCCTGGCCCGGCGCGACGGCGCAGCAGATGCAGGATCTGGTGGCCGAGCCGCTGGAAAAGCGCATGCAGGAGCTCAAGTGGTACGACCGCAGTGAAACCTACACCCGTGCAGGGCTGGCGTTCACCATGGTCTCGCTACTCGACAGCACCCCTCCCGGGCAAGTCCAGGAAGAGTTTTATCAGGCGCGCAAGAAGCTGGGCGACGAGGCGCGAAATCTGCCGGCAGGTGTCATCGGTCCGATGATCAACGACGAGTTTGCTGACGTGACGTTCGCGTTGTTCGCCCTGAAAGCCAAAGGTGAGCCGCCGCGCCAGCTTGTGCGTGATGCCGAGGCTCTGCGCCAGCGGCTGTTGCACGTCCCTGGCGTGAAGAAGGTCAACATCATCGGTGAGCAGGCCGAGCGCATTTTCGTGTCGTTTTCCCATGAGCGGCTGGCCACGCTGGGTATTGCGCCGCAGGCGATCTTTGCGGCGCTCAATAACCAGAATGCGCTGACCCCCGCCGGCTCGATCGAAACCGGCGGGCCGCAGGTGATCGTGCGTCTGGAGGGGGCGTTCGACAAGCTGGAGACCATTCGCAGCACGCCAGTGGTGGTCAACGGGCGGACCTTGAAGTTGTCCGATGTGGCGACGGTTGAACGGGGTTACGAAGACCCCGCGACATTGCTGGTCCGTAACGGCGGCGAGCCGGCGTTGTTGCTCGGTATCGTGATGCGTGATGGCTGGAACGGGCTGGACCTTGGCAAGGCGCTGGACGCGGAAACGGCGCAGATCAACGCCGCTATGCCACTGGGCATGACCCTGGCCAAGGTCACTGATCAGTCGGTGAACATCAGCTCGTCGGTCAACGAGTTCATGGTCAAGTTCGTGGTCGCCTTGCTGGTGGTCATGCTGGTCTGCTTTATCAGCATGGGCTGGCGCGTTGGCGTGGTGGTCGCGGCAGCTGTGCCTTTGACCCTGGCGGTGGTGTTCGTGGTCATGGCTGCCACGGGCAAGAACTTTGACCGCATTACCCTGGGCTCGCTGATTCTGGCGCTGGGTTTGCTGGTCGACGACGCGATCATCGCCATCGAGATGATGGTCGTGAAAATGGAGGAGGGCTATGACCGTCTCAAGGCCTCGGCCTACGCCTGGAGCCATACCGCAGCGCCGATGCTGTCCGGCACGCTGGTCACCGCCATCGGCTTCATGCCCAACGGTTTTGCTCACTCCACGGCCGGTGAATACACCAGCAACATGTTCTGGATCGTCGGCATCGGCCTGATCGCGTCCTGGCTGGTCGCGGTGGCCTTCACGCCGTATCTGGGTGTCAAGCTGCTGCCGGAGATCAAACAGGTTGCCGGCGGTCATGCGGCCATCTATGACACCCGCCACTACAACCGTTTTCGTCGGCTGCTGAGCAGGGTCATCGCAGGTAAATGGTCGGTCGCGGGGGCGGTGATCGTTGCGTTCATCGTTGCGCTGCTGGGTATGGGGCTGGTGAAAAAGCAGTTCTTCCCGACCTCCGACCGCCCCGAGGTGCTGGTTGAGGTACAGATGCCGTACGGCACTTCCATCGAACAGACCCATGCCACCGCGATCAAGGTCGAGTCGTGGCTGCGCGAGCAGCAAGAGGCGCAGATCGTCACCACCTATGTCGGCCAGGGACCGCCGCGTTTCTATTTGGCGATGGCCCCGGAACTGCCTGACCCGTCCTTTGCCAAGCTTGTGGTGCTGACCGACAGCCAGGCTGCGCGTGATGCGCTCAAGCAGCGCCTGCGTGCCGCAGTGGCCGACGGTCTGGCGCCACAGGCGCGGGTGCGGGTCACGCAACTGGTGTTCGGTCCGTACTCGCCGTTCCCGGTCGCTTATCGGGTGATGGGGCCTGACCCGCAGCAACTGCGCCTGATCGCCACTCAGGTGCAGGGCGTGCTGCAGGCCAGCCCGATGATGAGAACCGTCAACAGCGACTGGGGCGCGCGGGTGCCGACCCTGCATTTCGCGCTGGATCAGGATCGCCTGCAAGCATTCGGCCTGACCTCCAGTAGCGTTGCCCAACAACTGCAGTTTCTGTTGTCCGGGGTGGCGGTCAGCGCGGTGCGCGAAGACATTCGCTCTGTGCAGTTGCTGGCGCGGGCCGCCGGTGATATCCGCCTCGATCCTGCAAAGATCGCCGGTTTCACCCTGGTCGGTACGGCCGGCCAGCGCATTGCGCTGTCGCAGGTCGGCGAGGTCGAGGTGCGCATGGAAGAGCCCGTGCTGCGCCGCCGCGACCGCACCCCGACCATTACCGTGCGCGGCGACATTGCCGAGGGGCTGCAACCGCCGGATGTCTCGGCGCTGATCTGGAACGACCTGCAGCCGGTCATCGCGACTCTGCCGCCGGGCTACCGGATCGAAATGGCCGGTTCCATCGAAGAGTCGCTCAAGGCCAGCAAGGCCATCGCGCCGCTGCTGCCGATCATGCTCGCCCTGACCTTGCTGATCATCATTGTTCAGGTGCGCTCGATGGCGGCGATGGTCATGGTGTTTCTTACCGCGCCGCTGGGCCTGATCGGTGTGGTGCCGACCCTGCTGCTGTTTCAGCAGCCATTCGGGATCAACGCACTGGTTGGGCTGATCGCCCTCTCAGGCATCCTGATGCGCAACACCTTGATCCTGATCGGCCAGATCCATCACAACCAGCGTGAAGGTCTCGACCCGTTCAATTCGGTGGTCGAGGCCACCGTGCAGCGCGCCCGACCGGTGTTGCTGACGGCGCTGGCCGCGATCCTGGCTTTTGTGCCACTGACCCAGTCGGTGTTCTGGGGCACGCTGGCCTACACCCTGATCGGCGGCACGCTGGTCGGTACGCTGACGACCCTGGTGTTTCTCCCGGCGATGTATGCGATCGCTTTCAAGATTCACTCTCCTCGCAGCAAGACTCAACTCACTACCTGAACCGGGGGCAACCTAGATGACACATTCAGCAGCGACACCCATGACCCATTCTCAGAGTGGCAAACGTATCGTGGTCACCGGCACCGGCATCGTCGGCCCGCTTGGCTGCGGGGTAGAGCGGGTCTGGCAACGGCTGCTCGACGGCCAGTCGGGTATCGACAAGCTGGCGGATGAGATTACTGCCGGCACCGGGGTCGCGGTTGGCGGTCAGGTGCCGAGCCTTGCGCAAGACCCCCTGGGCGGCTATCAGCCCGAGCAGGTGATCCCGGCCAAAGAACGCAAGAAGATGGACCGCTTTATCGAGTTCGCCCTGATCGCGGCCCATGAGGCACTGGAGCAGGCCGACTGGCACCCGGTCAGCGAAGCGCAGCAGCAACGCACCGCCACCATCATCGCCTCGGGCGTAGGCGGCTTCGGGGCCATGGCCGAGGCGGTGCGCACCACCGATGGCCGCGGGCCAAAACGGTTGTCACCGTTCACCGCGCCGTCGTTTCTCGCCAATATGGCCGCCGGGCATGTGTCTATCCGCCATGGTTTCAAAGGACCGCTGGGCGCGCCGGTCACCGCCTGTGCGGCGGGGGTGCAGGCCATCGGTGACGCGGCACGGCTGATCCGCAGCGGCGAAGCTGATATCGCGATATGTGGCGGCACCGAGGCGGCGATTGATCGGGTCACCCTCGGCTGTTTTGCTGCGGCGCGGGCGTTGTCTACCGCGCCTGCCGAAGATGCCCGGCGCGCATCACGGCCGTTCGACCAGGCGCGTGACGGTTTCGTCATGGCCGAGGGCGCGGGGTTGCTGGTCATCGAGTCGCTGGAACATGCCCTGGCCCGTGGTGCTACGCCCTTGGCCGAGCTGGTGGGTTACGGCACCAGCGCTGACGCCTGGCATCTGACCGCCGGCCCTGAAGATGGCAGCGGGGCGCGGCGCGCCATGCAGCAAGCGCTGCAACAGGCCGGGGTGAGCGTCGACGAGGTGCAGCACATCAATGCCCATGCGACCTCGACACCGGTCGGCGACAAGGGCGAACTGGCGGCGATTCGGGCGCTGTTCGGCACCGATTCCAAGGTGGCGATCAGTTCCACCAAGTCCGCCACCGGCCACTTGCTGGGCGCTGCCGGCGGTATCGAGGCGATCTTCACGGTGCTGGCGTTGCGTGACCAGATCGTCCCGCCGACCCTTAACCTCGACCACCCTGATGACGCCGCCACCGGCCTTGATGTGGTCGCCTGTCACGCCCGGCCGATGGCGTTGACCCATGCATTGTCAAATGGCTTTGGCTTTGGCGGGGTCAATGCCAGTGTGCTGTTTCGCCATTGGCAGGCTCAGTCATGAAAACGCAAAGCGAGGTTGCGGCGGTGCAGCAGGGGCCTGCGCTAAACGGTAAAGTCGTGGCCTTGCTGGCCGGCTTGTCGGCCATCAGCGTGCTGTCGACCAATATCATCCTCCCGGCCTTTGCGCAGATTGGCCAGGAGCTGGGCGTCACTGCACGAGAGCTGGGCCTGACCTTGTCGAGCTTCTTCATCACCTTTGCGCTGGCGCAGTTGCTGGTCGGGCCACTGGCCGATCGGTTTGGCCGCCGGCCTCTGGTGCTCGGTGGTCTGGCGTTGTTTGTGGTCGGCACACTGGTTGCCGGCCTGGCCGGCTCGTTTGACGTGCTGATTGCCGGGCGGGTGATTCAGGCCCTCGGAGCGTGTGCCGCTGCAGTGCTGGCGCGAGCCATCGCCCGCGACCTGTTCGAGGGCGAGACCCTGGCACGGGCGTTGTCGCTGACCATGATCGCCACCGCGACCGCTCCCGGTTTTTCGCCGTTGCTCGGCAGCCTGCTGAGCAACACGCTGGGCTGGCGGACGATCTTTATCATGGTCGGCATCGCCGCGCTGATCATCGCGCTCAGCTATGCACGCGGTCTTGGCGAAACACTGCCGGTGCAGCGCCGTGTGGCGTTGCCAGCGGCCCAGGTGCTGGGCGCCTACGGCGGGTTGCTCGGTAACCCTGCGTTTATCTTGCCGGCGGCCGCGATGAGCCTGTTGATGAGCGGCCTGTTCGCCAGCTTCGGCGCCTCCCCGGCAATTTTGATGGACGGCATGGGCTTGTCCTCGCTACAGACCGGGTTGTATTTCGCCGCCACGGTATTTGTCGTCTTCGCCGCCGGCCTGGCTGCGCCACGGCTGGCCGGGCGCTTTGGCAGCCGCACCGTTACCGCCTCGGGGCTGGCCACCGCGCTATTGGCCGGATGCCTGCTGTGGCTTGGCCCGAGGGATCCGGGGCTAGGCTGGTATTCACTGTCGATGGTGATCTTCCTGTGGGGCATGGGCCTGGCCAATCCATTGGGCACCGCGCTTACCCTGAGCCCGTTTGGCAAACAGGCCGGCCTGGCTTCTGCACTGCTGGGCTTTCTGACCATGACGGCGGCGGCCTTTACGACCTGGCTGGGGTCGGTGCTGGAATTTGCCCCGGTGGTTACTTTGGGGGCGATCCAGGCCACCGCGTGCCTGATCGCGCTGTTGTTGTTCGGCTTGAACAGGCGCTGTGTCGAGCCGTGATCTTCACGTGTCGAGGGGAGTGAAAGAGGTGTTTTTTGAAATACTCTGAAACAACTGTGACACTGCTGTGGTCAATAGCGCATAGCCATTACCAGCCAGCCCTGCATGAAAACACCCAGACCCGCTGATCGTCTGCCGCACCTCAATCAACTGCGTAACCTGAAAATGGCCCGCTCTGCCCATGCCTTCGTGCGGGGCAGCACCGTGCATTTTTACGAGTGGCTGCATAGCCAGCCGGGGCGGCGTCTGCCCAGCGGTCCGGCGGTATGGATCTGCGGGGATTGCCATGCCGGTAATCTGGGGCCGACTGGTGATCTGAAGGGTGGCATCGATGTGCATATCCGCGACCTGGACCAGGCCGTGGTCGGCAACCCTGTGCATGACCTGGTGCGTCTGGCACTGTCGCTGGCCACCGCCGCACGTGGCTCCGACCTGCCGGGGGTGACCACCGCGCGGATGCTCGAAGAAATGGTCCGTGGCTACGAACTGGCGTTTGAAACCAGCCTGGAGCGCGAGCCGCCACGCCCGGCGCAGGTCAAGGCCGGTATGCGCAGCGCCGTGCAGCGTACCTGGAAGCATCTGGCCAAAGAGCGCATCGAGGGCGCGCGCTTGACCCTGCCATTGGGCAAGCATTTCTGGAAACTCAGCAAAGCCGAGCGCCAGGCCATCGAGCTGCTGTGCGTGACCCCTGAAATCCACGCCTTGGTCACCTCGCTTAAAGGTCGTAGCCATGCCAGTGACGTTGAGCTGCTCGACTGCGCCTATTGGGTCAAGGGTTGCAGCTCGTTGGGGCTGCGCCGTTATGCGGTGCTGCTGAGTGTGGACGACGGTGATGGCGTGGACTATTGCCTGCTGGACATCAAGCAAGCCGTAGCGGCTGCTGCGCCGCGTGCCGCCCGGGTCGGGATGCCGCGTGATAACGGCAAGCGGGTGGTCGAGGGCGCCCGGCAGTTATCACCGGGGCTGGGTAACCGGATGTTGGCGGTGCGGTTGCTGGAGCATTCGTTTTTCATCCGTGAACTGCTGCCCCAAGACCTCAAACTGGAGCTGGATCAGCTTGATTCGCGCCAGGCCATGGAGGCGGCCGGTTACCTGGCGCGGGTGGTTGGTCAGGCGCATGCCCGGCAGATGGACCTCGCCACCCGGCTGGAGTGGATGGATGTGCTGCAAAGCAACCGTACCCGCAGCCTGGATGCGCCGTCATGGTTATGGAGCAGCGTTGTGCAACTGGTCGGCGCGCATGAAATGGGCTATCTGGCGCATTGTCGGCGTTATGCTTTGGAGCATGACTAAGGCGCTCAAGCCGCGTTCGCCTCATGCTGCGCCGCCGCAGCGGATCTGGAGCGCCAGGCCAGAGCCAGCACCATCAGCAGCCCCAGCGCGGCCATTACCGCACCGGCCAGGGAAATCGCCGGATAACCCAGCCCGGCATTGATCACTGCACCCCCCAACGCGGCGCCGATGGCATTGCCGAGGTTGAACGCGCCGATGTTCACGGCCGAGGCAAGGTTCGGCGCGTCTTTGGCGGCCTCCATCACGCGCATCTGCAACGGTGGCACCAGCGCAAAGCTGGCGGCGCCCCAGATCAGAATGGCGACCGCCGCCGGCAGCGGCCAGCGCATCAACACGGTGAAGGCCAGCAAGATGGCGATCAGCACACTCAGTGACACGATCAGCGTGCGGTCCACGGAGCGGTCAGCAGCCTTGCCGCCCCAGATATTGCCCAGCGTCAGACCCACCCCGAACAGCACCAGCATGGCCGTGATAAAGGCGGTCGAGGCTTGAGTTTCGCTGTGCAGGATCGGCGCGATGTAGGTGAACACGGTGAACATCGCCCCCGAACCGATGACGGTCAGGGCCAGTGCGGCCAGCACCGGCGCGCGGCCCAGCACGCGGATCTCGGCCAGCACGCCGTCACTTTTGGCCAGCGGCAGATCCGGCAGGGCGAACCACAGTGCCGCCATCGCCAGCACACCGAGGCCGGCAATGCCCCAGAACGCGGTGCGCCAGCCGAGCAATTCACCAAACCAACTGGCCAGCGGCACGCCGCCAATGGTCGCCAGGGTCAGGCCCATGAACATCGCAGCAACCGCCCCGGCACGTTTGTCTGGCGGCACCACACTGGCCGCGACAATCGAGCCAACGCCGAAGAACGCGCCGTGGTTCAGAGAGGTCACCACCCGGGCGATGAGCAGGCTCTGGTAGTCGGTAGCCAGCGCCGACATCAGGTTGCCCAGAGTGAAGATCGCCATCAGGCCGATCAACAGGTAGCGGCGCGGGATTCTGCCGGTGGTCAGGGTCATCAGCGGCGCGCCGATCAGCACGCCGAGCGCGTAGGCACTGACCAGCAGGCCGGCGGCCGGAATCGACACACCCAGGTCGGTCGCGATGCCAGGCAACATGCCCATCGGGGCGAACTCGGTGACGCCGATGCCAAAGGCACCCATGGCGAGGGCGATAAGAGGGGGATTGATACGCATGAGAAGGCTCCTGGATCTGTGCGTTAAATGCTACGATCCGCCTTTAAAGTGCGCTAGAGCGCTTTGAGTTCAAACACCTTTGCGTGAGGGGCACAAATGGACGTCAATGGCCGGTCCGGTGAAATGCAGGTGTTCGCCACCGTGGCACAAGAAGGCAGCCTGTCGGCAGCCGCACGCACCCTGGGGCTGACGCCCTCAGCGGTGAGCCGGATCATTGCCCGTACCGAGCAGCGCATCGGCACCCGCTTGCTGTTGCGCACCACCCGGGCGATGACCCTGACCTGCGAAGGCGAAGCCTACCTGCGCGGTGCCCGGCGGATTCTGGCCGACATGTCCGAGGTCGAAGAAGCGATCGCCGCCCAGGGCGTACCGAAGGGCCGCTTGCGGGTCAGCGCCGCCCTTGGGCACGGTCGGTTGGCCATCGTGCCGCTGGTGGCAGCGTTCAGTGCGCGCTATCCACAGATCGTCGTCGACCTGACCCTGGGCGATGAAGTGGTCGATATCCTCGCCGGTGAGGCGGATGTGGCGATACGTTTCGGCAACTTGCCCGACAGCCCGCTGACCGCTCGAAGAATTGGCGAAACCGGTCAGGTGGTGGTCGCATCCCCCGATTACCTGCAACGCCACGACACCCCGACAGCACCGGAAGATTTACTGCAACACAACTGCCTGCGCTTCAACTTTCGCCGGGCCGAACCCGATTGGCCATTTGTGCGTGACGGGCAGCCGTTTGCCCTGAAGATCACCGGCAACATTGAATGCAGCAGTGGTGAGGCGCTGGCGCAACTGGCCAGAGTCGGTGCCGGCATTGCCCGGATCGGCACCTTCAGCGTGGCTGAAGACCTCAAGCGCGGTGAACTGGTGCCATTGCTCGATGCCTACAACCCCGGCGACGTCGAGCCGATTCATGCCGTGTTCGTCGGCGGCCAGGCGATGCCGGCGCGGGTTCGGGTATTTGTCGACTTTCTGCTGGAGCAGCATCAGTTGGATGCTTGATCAGGGCAGGGCCTTCAGTCTGGCGCAGACACCGGCGTCTGCACATCGGCTTGAGCCTCAGCCGCCAGTTTCAAGCGATCAGCCTTGCTGACGTAGGTGCATTTCTTTTTCGGTGCCAGCTTGGCACTGGCCTTTTTGGCATGGGCCTTCAACAGCTGCTTGATTTTTTTCTGGCGGTTCATGGTTGCTACTCGGCGTGGGCAGGCCGGCATGATATCAGGTGCGCGGCAGGGCAAAATCCGCAGGTGCAAAACTCTCGCCGGTGTCCATGCGCACATTGCGCAGGCTCGCGGTCTGCGCGTACGCGTCGCGCAACTGTTCTACCGCATAGCCAATCAACAGCGTCCGCCGCCGGGCACCGTTGTGGTTCAGGCTGCCCGCGTGGACCAGGTCGACATCGAACACCAGCATGTCCCCCGCCGAGCCGCTCAACTGTATGGCGCCTGACTCATCGGTGAAATCGAACGGCGGCGCCTGCGGTACGGGTCGATGGCTGGCAGGCACAATGCGGGTGGCGCCGTTGTCCGGGCCATAGTCATCCAGATAGGCCAGCACGCTCACTGTATCCCCCGGCCGCTGCGCTGAAAGGTCGCGGTGCAAGCGCTGATGACCGCCCCCGGCAACCGGCTCGCGACCCTCGACCTGAGTCAGAAAGAACCGTTCGCCAAGCAACTCGCCCACCACCGCCAGCAACTGTGGCAACCGGCACAGCGCCTGGACTTGCGCATCGTCATCGAGCATCGAATGCCGCCAGTCAGCGCCGCGTGGCACAGGCCACTGGTCTGAAGGGCGCAGACCACTGTCGAAGGTGTGACGCAACTGCGCCAGCCATTGGCCGGGGATGGCCTGGCGCAGCAGGGCGTAGCCGTTGTGGTGAAGCTGGGTGCGGTAGGGCATGGCTTTCCTTATAGCGCTTTTGCGTCCTGCGGACCGGTTGGCTCATGGTAGTGCTCAGGCAGATAAACGGCGACCTCAACGTGCTGGCGGTGCTGCATTACCAACCGTGGCGCGGCAGGGCGCGCAGGCTAGCGCGCGCTGTCGATGATCTGCCCGCCATCGGGCGTCAGGCTGTAGCCGGTGAGGTACTGGGCATCCTTGCTGGCCAGAAACAGCACCACCGGTGCGATGTCGTGTTCCGGTGAGCCATAGCGGCCCAGTACATTACTGGGTGGTGGTACCACGGCATCGCCCCAGGTTTCGGCCACTGGCAGCACGTTGTTGACGGTAATCGCGTCGGCCCCCCATTCACGCGCCGCCGAGCGGGTCAGGGCGCGCACCGCTTCCTTGGCCATGTTGTACGGCGCATAGCCCGGCAGGCCGACCACCCCGGCCAGTGAGGCAAAGTTGATGACCCGACCTGCGCCACTGGCTTTGAGCCAGGGATAGCAAGCCTGCATGGTGCGCAGGTAAGCCACCGGTCCCAGCTCGAAATTGCGTTGCAGTTGCTCCGCTGACAGCTCAAGCACCGAAGCAGACACCTGCGCCGGGTCGAAAGCGTTGTTGACCAGAATATCGATCTGCCCGTAGACACTGACCACTTGCGCGATCGCCGCAGTGATCTGTTCTGGCTCTGCCAGGTCGCACACCACGCCGTGCGCCTTGCCGCCTGCGGCCTGAATCTGCGCGACCACCTGCTGCACATTTTCCGCTGTGCGTGACAGCACCGCGACGCGGGCACCTTCGGCGGCAAACAACAGGGCTGTGGCGCGACCAATACCGCGACCGGCACCGGTAACAATCGCTACTTTTCCATCAAGACGTGACATCGCAAGTTCTCCGTTCAGTGTGAGGACTGGGAATAGGCCGCTGTGGCCGGCAGGTAAGGCGAGGGGATTTCGCGTGCGCTGTTCTGGGTGGTAAAGGAAACCGCCAGCAGCACCAGGCCGATCAACGCCGGCAGCGCACCCCGAGGATTGCGCACGCCGAAGTAAGCCTGCGCCGATAACAGCAGGTGGTAGAGCACCCCGGCATACGCCAGATCACTCAGCGCCACACTGACGCGCGACAGAATCGCAACCACCGCCAGCAACTTCACGGCGGTGAGAACGTTCATCAGATGGTCCGGGTAGCCAAGCTCCACCAGCCCCTGGCGTGCCCAGTCCCGGCGCACGACATAAAGAGTGGCCGAAAGCAGGTACAGCAGTGCCAGCAACAACGTACTGAGCCAATACAGAGACAGTTCAAACATGGTGTTCCTCGCGGTATTCAACAGAGCCTTTAATCAACAATGTCGGCTAAGATGAATATCCACAAGTAGGATGAAATAGTGATACCTAGTATGGAAAACCAGACTATTGAAGCCCCGGCCATCAACATGCATGAGGAAATGCGCCGCGCCTTTGCGCTGCTTTCCGGCAAGTGGAAACTGGAAATCATGTGGCTGTTGAACGAGCGCATTTATCGTTTTGGCGAACTGCGCAAGGCCATTGGCGGCATCACCCAGCACATGCTGACTGCGCAACTTCGCGAGCTGGAAAGTGACGGATTGATCACCCGCACGGTGTATGCCGAAGTCCCTCCACGGGTGGAGTACGCGATGACCGACAAAGCGCGGGCATTGGGGCCGACCATGGAGGCCTTGACCGTCTGGTGGCAGACCTACGGCAATAGTGTGCCGGCCAAGGCCAGCCCGCGGGGGCGTAAGCCGGGTAGAGCCTAGAAGCGCCAGCCCCGGCGATGGTTTGTCCTCACTTGGCCCTGGCTTGCAACGCCTTGACCACGGCCTCACCCAGCGCCGTCGCCGAAGCCGGATTCTGGCCGGTAACCAATCGCCCATCGACCACCACCCGGTTTTCAAACAGCGGTGCTTTGCTCACCCGGCAGCGACGGGCTGTTCCTGTACTTCTCGAAAACGGCCAGAAACCAGCCCAAGCTGCGCGCGTTTATCGATCTGTGTAGCCGTAGTTTCAAGGTCTGATTGAAGGGCTGGCGAGCCCTAGCCTTGGACCCAGCGCAGCACACGCCGCCACAGGCTCAGGGGTCTGCGCTCAGGCATCTCCACCAGCACCCCCGGCATGTCCTTCCAGCGCACCCAGCTTTCATTACGCCAGTGCAGCAACTGCAACGAATTGCCCAGCCAGTCCAGGCTGTTCACGCTCGGCAACTCGATGAACCGGTCATGACGCCGGTGCAGTTCCGGTAGCACTTCGTGGGTCAGCCAACGGCGCAGGGTGCGGTTTTCCGGCACGTAGTGGTGGACCAGCAGGGCGAAGAAGCCGGACTCGCTGACCAGCGTGCAGCGTTCGAAGTCGCCGAAGGTTTCCAGCCAGGCCGTGCGGCGCTGGTCGGGGTCGAGTTTCAGCGTCGAGCGCTCGTCGAGGCGCCGGCCCATCAGGCGGGCAAGGTCGCTCAGGCAGAACCACGCCTGACCGTCGCTCAGGGTGGTGCGCAACTGGCGGTGGTGGCGGATGAAGGGAATGGCTTCGAAGTGTTCGGTACAGGGATTGTTTGGGTTAATAGCAGTCATAAGCGTTTCCTCGGGGAGTGAAACTGCCACGGACCGTCGCCAAACGATAAGGGTGGCAGTTGTACGCGGGTTGGCGAACCAGGTCACGCCCCAACCCCGGCAGACCCGCAGGTCTCCCACGTACAACAGCCATAACGGACTAACGGGCAGGATGATACCTGCAACGTTATGGGGAAGTCGCTGGGGGTTAGAAATTCAGGTCGCCAAACCCGACTTACTGATTTTGCAGTGAGTGCTGCGCAGATTAACCAGACTGGAAAGAGTGCAACAGGTGATGGCCACCGACGCTGCCTACGAGTATGTAGCCCGTTTCTCAATCAACGTTCAGCAGTACGCTGGTCAGGATGTCAGTCTTTTTTCTCATGCTTGTACTCGTTCAGCCATTTCAAGGAGAGATACACATGTTCAAGGAGTTTTTCATTCGTCTGGGCGACCAGGAAATGTGCACTGGAATCGTGATTGAGGCTGATGATCAGGTGCATTGGTCTAGTGGCTCTGGACACCTCAGTAGCTGAAATCACTATTCACCATATGCGCGAGAAGCCTCGAGGGTTTAGCCCGAGGTCGAGAGCGCGGACGCCGCAGGCGTCCTAGTGGGGAGTCTGCTGTTCTTCAATGTATTGGCGCAGGATTTCAATCGGCGCACCGCCGCAGCTAGAGGCGAAATAGGATGGTGACCAGAGGACACCTCTTCGCTTGAGCCAGGGGTGGAAATCCCCGAACTGCTTACGCAGCAGTCTGGATGATACCCCCTTGAGTGAAGCCACCAGATTCGACAACGCCACCTTCGGCGGATAGTTGATCAGCAGGTGAACATGATCGTGTTCGCCGTTGAACTCGACCAACTGCGCGTCGAAATCCTTGCAGACGTTGGCAAGAATAATTTGCATGGCATCCAGGTGTTCTTTCTTGAACACGTTGCGTCGATATTTTGTTACAAAGACCAAATGAGCATGCAAGGCAAATACGCAATGCCTTCCATGCCGCAAATCACCATCATTCTTGCGAGGCCTCGCCACGTAGATATCCCTTGCCATGGTTTGAAAGACCAAACCATAATTCATTCCATGACCCACACCAAGACCCTTAAACTCCGAATCAAAGACAAGCACGCGAAAACGCTGCTTGCGATGGCGCGCGAGGTCAATATGGTGTGGAACTACTGCAATGAAACGAGTCATCGCGCCATCCGGGAACGCCACCAGTGGCTCTCCGGTTTTGACCTGCAAAAGCTGACCAATGGATTAAGCAAATGCGACGGCGTGCAGATCGGCTCGCCAACCGTGCAGCAGGTTTGCGAGGACTACGCTAAGGCACGCAAGCAGTTCAAGCGTTCCAGGCTCAATTGGCGGGTGTCCAGCAGGAGCAGCCCCAAATACAGCCTGGGCTGGATTCCATTCAAGGCTCGTGCCTTGCAATACAAGAATGGTCAGGTTCATTTCGCCGGGTTCAGGTTTGGCCTGTGGGACAGCTACGGTTTAAGCCAGTACGCCCTACGGGCCGGAAGTTTCAGTGAAGATTCCAGGGGGCGCTGGTATCTCAATATCTGCGTGCAGGTTGAGAGCAAGCCGTGTATCGGCACTGCCGCAGTTGGCATCGACCTGGGCCTTAAAGCGGCAGCTACAACGTCTGAGGGCCAGGTGCTGGTCGGGCGCGAATATCGCACCCTGGAGCAGAAGCTGGGCATCGCTCAGCGTGCTGGCAAGAGGGCACGTGTTCGCGCCCTCCATGCCAGGATCAGGAACCGGCGCAAGGATGCGCAACACAAGTTCTCAACCGCCCTGGTTGAGCGCTGCGCCGCCATTTTCGTTGGCGATGTAGCCAGCGCCAAACTCGTAAAGACTCAAATGGCCAAATCCACGCTTGATGCAGGATGGGGCCAACTCAAGACAATGCTGGAGCAGAAATGCCAACGGGCAGGCGTTGTTTTTGAGGTTGTAGCCGAGCGCTATACCACCCAGACCTGCTCGTGCTGTGGAAGCATTTCCACCAGCAGTCCGAAAGGTAGAGCCGGTTTGCGAATAAGAGAATGGACCTGCGTGTGCTGCGGTACAGCCCACGACCGTGATGTAAACGCGGCCCGGAACATTCTCGCGGCGGGGCATCGCCGTCTAGCGGTAGGAATCCCCGCTCTTTAGGGCGGGGAGGATGTCAACGCCCCTTTTAAACCAACAACGCCGCCAACGCCGCGACCAACGCCGGTGGCATTACCAGCACGCCCAGTTTCAGAAACCCCCACGCCCCCACATGCTCGCCCTCGCGGCGAATCGCTGCCAGCCATAACAAGGTCGCCAGTGACCCGGTGATCGACAGGTTCGGCCCCAGGTCGATGCCGATCAACAGAGCCGCAGTGGTACTGCCGGGCAGTTCGGCCATCTGGCCCATGGAGCCTGCGATCAAGCCGGCCGGCAGGTTGTTCATCAGGTTGCCGGCCAGTGCTGCAGCGATGCCGGCAGCCCAGCCGGCCTGGGCTTCGGAGTGTTGCGCCAGTGCCGCGAGGCCGTGGGCCAGACGTTGAGTCAGGCCGGTGTGTGCCACCGCTTCGACCAGCATGAACAGCCCGGCCACCAGCGGCAGCACGCCCCAGGCCACGCCCTTGAGCACCGGCAGCGGGCTGCGCCGCTGACGCAGGTGGATCAGCCCGGCGGTGGCCAGACCCGCGCAAAAGGTCGGCAGGCCCAGTGGCCGGTCCAGCGCCGAGGCACTGAGCAGCACGATGCCGGTCAGGACCAGGCCGAACGCACACAGGCGCGCGCCGCCAGGCAGCGGCTGCAGGTCGATGCAGGTGGCCAGCGGCTGGCGAATCTGTTTGCGTTGGGCCAGGCGCAGCATCAGGTAAGTCAGGCCAATGGCGGCCAGTGACGGCAAGCTGAATTGCCGAAGCCAGTCGAGCAGTGGCGGCATCTGGCTGCCAAACACTACCAGGTTGGCCGGGTTGGAAATCGGCAGTACGAAGCTGGCCGCGTTGGCGATAAACGCGCAAATGAACAGATAAGGCAGCGGCTCGGCCTTGGCGGCGCGGCAGGCGGCGTACACCGCCGGGGTCAGGACCACGGCGGTGGCATCGTTGGACAGAAACACCGTAACCAGCGTGCCAACCAGAAACACCAGGTTGAACAGCCGCTGGCCAGAGCCTTTGGCGTGCTGTACCGCATACATCGCCAGCCAGTCGAACAGCCCCTGCTGGCGGGCCAGTTCCGCCAGGACCATCATGCCGATCAGAAACAGATACACATCGCCGCCTTCGGCCACGGCTTTGAGCGCGGCAGGCAGCGGCAGCCAGCCGAGCAGAATCAACAGCACCGCGCCGCCGAGCGCCCAGACAAATTCCGGCACCCGCCAGGGGCGCAGGATCACTGCGGCGGTTGCGAGGGCGGCAACGGTCCAGATCCCCGTCGTCGGGTCTAATGCAGGCATGGCAGGTACTCAGAGGGTGGCGGCAGGCTGGGCCGCGGCGCTGTTGGAAGTGCGCGTGGAGGTTTCCGGCACGGTCAGCCACAGCAGCACAAAGGCTACCCCGGCAATCGCCGCCAGGGTCAGGAACGCGGCATTGTAGCCTGCCGCCTGGACCACCAGGCCGGCCAGGCCAGGGCTGAGTGCCGCGCCCAGGCCGAATGCCGCTGACAAGGCGCCCAGGCTGACGTTGAAACGCCCGGTGCCTTGGGTCAGGTCTTTGACCACCACCGGAAACAACGCACCAAACAGCCCGGCACCGATGCCATCGAGCAACTGCACCGCCAGCAGCCAGAATGGTTCATCAGAGACCACGTACAGCGCACCGCGCAGCGGCAGAATCAGAAACCCGGCCATCAGCAACGGCTTGCGCCCCCACTGGTCGGCACGTGCACCGGCCAGTAATGCCATGGGTACCATCACCAATTGCGCGGCGACGATGCACGCTGAGGTCAGCGGTGTGGCCAGTTGCAGATTGACCTGCGCCAGTTTCTGGCTGACCAGCGGCAGCATCGCCGCATTGGCCAGGTGAAACAGCGCGCAACACACCGCGAACCACAGCAGCGGCCGGTTGCTGAGCAAGATCCGCAGCCCGGACGGCTGGCCGTGACTGCCCGCCGACTCCGGGCTGAAGCCCCGCGCAACGTCATGGTCAATGGCCTTGGCCGATACCAGGCTGACCGCGACAATGCTGCCCAGCGTCATCACCGCCATCAGGTAAAACACCGCCACCGGGCCGAACAGCCAGGCAAAGCCGCCGGCCAGCAGCGCGGCACAGGCATTACCGGCATGGTTGAAGGTCTCGTTGCGCCCGGTACGGCGGGTAAAGGCCCGCGGGCCGGTGATGCCCAGGGTGATCGCCGCGATGGCCGGGGCGAACACCGAGCCGGCGATGGCGCTGACAGCCTGGGTCAGCGCCACCAGGCCGAACGATGTCAGCCACGGCAGCAGCAGGCAACTGCCGGTCACCAGCAGCGCGGCAAGCACCACCACGGCACGCTTGGCCGTGGTGCGGTCGATCAACGCGCCCGCCGGTGCCTGGGTCAGCAGCGCTGCCACTGCGGCAACGGTCATCACCAGACCGATACTGGCTGGCTCCCAGTTGTGCACGGCCAGCAGGTAAATCGCCAGATACGGCCCCAATCCGTCGCGCACGTCGGCGAGAAAGAAATTCAGCCCATCCAGCGACAGCTCATTGCGACGGTTCTTGGTCTGGTCGTTCAAGTGGATGATCTCGGCAGGTCAGCGGAGCAGTGAAACATCTTGATACGCTGACTCTGGCCAATGGCTTTAGTTCGTGAAGCGAGGGCTTCATGCCTTGATCATCGACTCACCTCACGGTTGGCTGGTCAGTTCACGCTGATAGATTTGCAGCAACGCTGCATGTCTTTCATGAAGTGCTGCGAACGTGCTGGCCACCGCTGCGATATAAGCCTTTTCGATCTCCTCGTGTACGTCGGCGACAAAGTCTGACAGATCCAGTACCTCCATGTAGCGTCGCGGGTCAATAGCGTCGTTCAACAGCGCGCTACGCACCTCATACTCATCCAGGTTTCCGTCGCCATCCCGAGCCATGGAAACAGCCCGTTCCGCATAGTCCGGATTTTCCATGACCTGATGAGTTAGCCGATGCTGATGACGATTGACGAACTCACCTCGCTCCGTGGCGTGATGGCGCTCGATAACGGTTTTGAGCATATCGACGAACTCATCCAGCTGTTCGCCTTCGACCACTGGCATTTCCCGAGAATAGACCGCTCTTAACACATCCAGTAGCGACGCTTTGTCCGGTACGGTGTCCTCGCTGACAGCTTCCAGCAAACTTGATACTTCGAACACATAGTTGGTGAACGCTTCATTCAATGGAAAATCGTCACCGTCGACGTAGAGGATATCGAATAACTCATTCAGATGAATTTTTGTGACAGCTGCTGCGCCGTAGATCTTTGCTGCTGCCGTTACCAGATAATGGTTTTTTTCAAGCGCCGGTTCGTAATCGATATGAGAAGGGTGTTCGATATCCTGGCCTAGAAGTACACCCAAGTTTCGGGTGAAGTCGATTTTGCGTCGATGGCCCTCTAGTGCGAAGCCGGCTAGTAAATGGGTCGCGACGGCAGTAGCGTCACTGTTTCTGAAAAGCCTCAGGTGCAGGCTGGGGTCACAGAGTATTTCCTCAAAAAGTGCTTTGGCGCAGGACAGAGACTCATCTTTAAACTGGATCTGTACCTCATGGTGACGGGTGCCAGAGCTTGAGCCGGACTCAAGATAGGGCATCGAAGTGCCTGAGATATTCTGTGAACCCAGTACCGTGTCAGTGTCGTGACTGAGCATCTTCACATGGCAGGCAGCATGAACGTAAAGTTCGACATGCGCGGGCAGAAATTTAATGAGCAATCCGAGTTGTTCTTCAAACGTATCTCGCTGGAGTTTGTGGCCTAGGCCACCAATGCCGATGATGACCTTGGGTCGCCAGGATTTTTTGAAAAAATGCTGATTGAGAAAATAGCCGGTGTTGCGCAATTTTTCATAGTTGGCATAAGTAACAATGTAGGTATTTTCCAGTCGCGCCTGTTGATGCGTCCTGCCAAAGGCGTCGTCAGCGTAGTGCTTATGGTAGATATCGGCATCTACCGAGGCCAGCTTCTTCATGGCTCATCCTTGTTGATCGTCTACAGGGCGGGATACGCGGAGGGTAATTTAAACGTACCACTGTTTGATGACAGGCGGACAGCCGTAGTTTGGCGAACTCATACCAGCATGCAGCGCATGCGACTTTATTGATGAGCCTGGACTTCCATGCCATTGCTTGCAGCGGTGTCTCTGCCGGATCTCATTTTATCCACAGGCGAGTCGCGCAATGAATGCCCCACGCCGGTATCGGAACAGGCGGCGTCCGTCAGCGCCGCATAATCGCCTCCGGCAACCCGTACACGTCGGTCCCGGACGTCGCGATGCGCGCTGAATGCAAGTGGCTTTTACGCCCGCAAGGATTTGGCACAAGGCTGCTGACCCCAATAACAAAAAAACCTGCAGCGTCCAGGAACCCACACAGGGGCGTCATCATTTATGGCACAAGAATACAACCCGGATACGCTGGCCCTCGGCGTAACCGATCCCTCGCAAACCGAAGAAGCCTTCCGTGACCGGCATCTGGAAGGCACCATCGACTGGATCGTGTTTGGCGTCACCAGTGTGCTGGCCATCGCGTTCATCGCCTGGGGCTTTATCAACCAGGCGAGTCTGGCGGCCAGTGCCTCCACGGCGCAATCGTGGGTCATCGTGCACTTCGGCTGGTTCTTCGTGCTGACCTCGACGCTGTTCGTGATTTTCGTGTTGTGGCTGGCGGCCAGCCGTTACGGCAAGGTGCCGCTGGGCCGCGATGGTGAAGCGCCGGAGTTTCGCACCGTGTCGTGGGTGGCGATGATGTTCAGCGCCGGCATGGGCATCGGCCTGATGTTCTTCGGGGTTGCCGAGCCGCTGTCGCACTACGTCAACCCGCCGCCGGGTTCGGCGGTGGCGCAGTCCAGCGAGGCGATGCAGGTGGCCATGGCGACCACGCTGTTCCACTGGACCCTGCACCCGTGGGCAATGTACGCGATCATCGGTCTGGTGATTGCCTACGGCACCTTTCGCCGTGGCCGCTCGCAGTTGATTTCCACTGCCTTCCGGCCATTGATCGGGCGCCATGCCAACGGCCCGCTGGGGCGGCTGATCGACATGATGGCGATCTTCGCCACGCTGTTCGGCTCGGCCGCGTCGCTGGGGCTGGGCGCCTTGCAGATCGCCGGTGGCCTTGAGTACAACGGCTGGATCGAGCATCCCGGCAAGCTGTTCTACGTCTCAATCATCACCCTGTTGACCATCGCCTTCATCGCCTCGGCGGTGTCCGGTATCGGCAAGGGGATCCAGTGGCTGTCCAACACCAACATGGTGCTGGCGCTGGTCATGGCGCTGTTTGTGTTTATCGTCGGCCCGACCCTGCTGATGCTCAACCTGCTGCCGACCTCGCTGGGCATCTACATCAAGCTGCTGCCAGAAATGATGGCCCGCACCAGTGCCAGCGGCGGTCAGCAGATGGACAGCTGGCTGGCCGGCTGGACCGTGTTCTACTGGGCCTGGTGGATATCCTGGACACCCTTCGTAGGCATGTTCATTGCCCGCATCAGCCGTGGCCGGACCATTCGCCAGTTCGTCAGCGGGGTGTTGCTGGTGCCGAGCCTGGTCAGCCTGGTGTGGTTCACCATCTTCGGCGGTGCCGGTATCGATGCACTGCGCGACGGCTCCTTCACCCTGATCGAGGGCGCGGTCAATAGCAACACCGCGCTGTATCAGTTGCTCGACAGTTATCCGTGGGCCTCGGCCACCTCGGTGCTGGTGATGATTCTGGTGGCGATTTTCTTTGTCTCCGGCGCCGATGCGGCATCGTTGGTGATGGGCACGCTGTCAGAGCACGGCACCACCGAACCGTCGCGCAGAACCGTGATTTTCTGGGGCGCACTGACCGGTACGGTGGCGGCGATCATGCTGGCCATCGGTGACCCGCGTAATCCGGGCGAGGCACTGACCGGGTTGCAGAACCTGACCATCGTGGTGGCCTTGCCGTTCGTGATTGTCATGGTCCTGCTGTGTGTGGCGCTGTACCGCGACCTGCGCAAAGACCCGATGATGCTGCGCCACCTGCGCGGCACCGAACTGATCGAAAAAGCCGTGCTGTACGGTGCGGTCAAGCACGGCGAAGAGTTCTATATCGTGGTGCAGGAGAAAAAGGCTGCGACCCAGGCGCAGTCCGAGAACCGTGAAAGCACCAGTGCCTGACCCGGATTTTTCGCGAGCAAGCTCGCTTGTGTCTTTGATCAAGGTAAAGTCTGGGGTGAGAGGGGTGGATGGCAAGCTGACAAATCGCGGTGCCTAGAGCACGTGTGGGAGCCAAGCTGCCATCCACTCTTCCCGCTTTGGCTCAA
>NZ_JAMYDZ010000045.1:0-23895 GCF_024129905.1 Pseudomonas sp. 21LCFQ010
CGAGCGGCTGCCGCACGCCTCGTCAGTAGCAGACTACGAAGCTCTGCTACCGTGGAACTGCTCGCCAGAAATGCCACAGTAAACCGTTAACCCATCGTTGGGCAGGTGGGGTTTATGGATCGCATACGGTCGTGCCGGCCAGCGGCTGACATTAATGCCTACCTCCTGATGATCCAGGGTTTCAGGCTTAAGGTCTTTCCAGCTCTGCCCAAGGACTGGCACCAGGTGCGACATCACCGAGGTCTCCAGCCCAGGAGTTGGCCACTCTCGGTGCATTGGCGCCAAACTCAAGGTTTGCCTTCGAGAGCAATAGCCATGCGGTCGGCGCCGTCGTAGCAAGGCCGTGGCCGGACGTCGCAGGCCAACCAGAGGTTGGCCACACGTTTACCGGGCAGTCCTGAAAGCCTTGATCAGGCACACAAGCTCGAAGACTCTTCATCACCTAGCAACAAAGGCAGATGCTCGACCAAGTGTGCGATCCAACTGCTAGTCCTGGCGTCGGCCAGTCGAGTATCCGGGGACACCGCGTAGAGGCGTCCGTAATCAGCCCGATAGCACTCCAGTACCTGCACCAGGCTGCCTTCCTGCAAGCCTCTGGCCGCAATGTAAGCCGGTAGCAAGCCAATTCCCAGCCCAGCGAGAATGGCAGAGTACAAAGCTTGCTCGGAGTCAGAGCGCAACGGCACATTCTTCAGTGCAACACGACATGTCCCCTTGGGACCGAACAACTGCCAGACATCTTCAGCATGCAAGGTTTCGTTTAGGGCCAAGCAGGTATGGGATTGCAGATCATGAACACGGCGCGGCCGACCATGGATCGCCAGATACCCCGGCGACGCACATAAAATGCCGTGGACACCACCGAGATCTTGCACCTCACCGCCACCGTGAGGCGCAGCGCTCTGGCGCAGGATCACCATGTCATAGCCTTCGGCGATCAGGTCCGGAAACTGCCGGGATATGCTCAGTTCGAAACTGACAGCCGGGTAACGCTGGCGATAGCGGCTGACCAGTTCGGGCATTACAGAGTCGGTGAGTCCGTTCATGACATGGATACGCAGACGCCCCATAGGCAAGGTCTGTTGATGCTGTATCTCGGCCTGGGCGATTTCGACCAAGCCGAGAATCTGCTCGCAACGCGGCAGGTAGCGCTTGCCGGCTTCGGTCAGCGCGATGCGGCGGGTAGTACGGTTGAGCAAGCGAATACTCAAGTGCCCTTCCAGGCTGGCGAGCATTCGCGAAATGTTTGCGGTCGTGGTTTCCAGCCTGGCCGCCGCAGCAGTCAGGCTACCCATCGCTACGACGCAGGTAAATGCGCGCATACATTGTAAAACGTCCATCACTGTAACTCCCATGTCAAGACCAGAAAGCAGAGCCGGCGTAGCGCGAAGCGCCGCGAATCAGCCCGGAACGGGTAACCAGCGGCGCACACCTGCTCCGCTCTTGCCAGACAGGGGGCTCCATGAAAAATCCCAGGGTGGTGATTGCTCTTGCTCCAGAGAAACCGGAACGCCTTGCAGGCCCCTCTTCCACTCGATGACGAAGACCGACCCGGACTGCCAAGCCAGCACCAGCCCCTTGGCTTGCGAAACGTCAGTGGCCACCCACAATGCTGCGGCCGCCACCATAAAGGCCTCGATATGCTCGTCAGTCACCTTCTCCCGGTAAGAAGAGTCCAGCAGCCAGCGGCAGACGCTCAGGTAGTAGGTCCAGTCCAGCACCGGGTGATGCCGGTAGGCCCAAGTCATGAAACGCCGGAACAGCTCCAGACCTTCCGGCGGATCGAGCTTCATTAGGCCCGGACAGACATCGAACAGCGTGTGCCAGTACGGCAGCAGCCGTGCGTCCAGATGCACGAAGCTGCGCGCGTTGCAGGGATAGTCAGGAAACGGCAGGAGGAAATCAGCCTGACGCGAGGTGCGCCCGACTGTGGGGTTCGGCAGCAGCGTGTCGCTGGCCGATGAGCGATGCGGTACACGAGACATCCCGTGCTCCTTATGTGTCAGCTAAAGGCGAAGCGCGGCACTGGTCAGGTATGGGTGACCGGCTGGCGCATGAAATCGACAGAGCAGACAGCACCAGGAGAAGCCCGAGGACTAAGCGAAGGCCAGAGATGTCGTGGCAGTGAACAGAAACCGGCGCACGCGGCTCCGATCGGTTGGAGTGAGCCGACCGGAGCCGGCAAACGGAGCACTAAGCCTGACGGCCCGCCAATTGAACCTTGGGAGCACAGGCAGTGGCCCTTGTCGGCACTGTGCGTCGTACCTGATCCGGTTTCATCGGGCGCGGAGTATTGCAGGCCGCCAGAGGAACAGAAGCTGCCCTGCAACAGCTGGTAGATGTTCAGCTCTGCGAACGCACTGGCCATCGGCAGCATCATGATTTTCATCACGATCGCAAGCAGGGCCGCTACCCAGACATTGTCCCAGGTGCGCTCATTGAGGCCGCAACGTGTCATGGCGATGACCCGTGTTTCAGTGCACTAGACTAACGCAGCGAGGCACGCGGCCTGCGCGGCTCACGCCGTCAGACTCTGAGTGATGCAATGACATGATCTGGCTTCCCGATTGACCTGGATGCCAGATGGGCATCGCAGGTGTTCCTTGACGTGCGCGCTCTTACCCGCGTCTGCCCTGGCGAAACAGGCAGCAGACGCGCACAAGGCGTGCTTCAGCAAACAGGGCCATCAGACCCTTGGCAGTGATGTCAGAGAGGAGAAGCGCGGGGGTTTGCCGCAGGCCAAGAGTAGCGCGGTGGCGCCTTGCAGCGTGGCTCACCGGGATAGGCCTGGCGTCGGCTGGCAGCGCGCAGCCAGGTCAGGCCGATGAGCAGGACCAGGCACACCACGGCGGCCGAACAGAGCGGGCAAACCCATGGGCCGCCCGTATCGAGGCTGCCTTGTGGCCGGGCGTCTTCGCTGGCCGAGGAGCGGATATCGTTACCACTTGACCAGCAGTAACCGCTGTCCAGGCCACTGAGTGCCAGGGCGCTCATCTGCCCGTGATGAATACCGCAGAACAATAGGCTGAACAGAACGCTGGCGTAGAGCATCCATGCTGTCAGGGATCGTTGTGCGGCAGTCAGTTTCATGGCGGCAACTTTAACACTGATGGCGCAAGCCCGGCGAGCCTGCATCGCCGACCTGTTGTCGCACCTTCGCACAGCTCAGCCTCTGGACCAACGGGTGACAACGTTGGGTGTCCTGAACAGCTCGCAACCCACGAACAGCAACAGGCTGATGCCCAGCAGCGGTAACGCCAGCCCAAGCAGCAAGGTCACCAGCAAAAGTCCGGTTTGCCGGACCGGCGTGCAGGCTCGCCACGCCTGGACCAGCGTCGGTGAGGCGGCGCGGTCCAGACGACGCTGCCAGCACAGCAGATATCCCAGGCAAACCATGAATACGATCCCGGCACCGACAATCAGTAACAGCACCTGATTGGCCAGACCGAACAACACCCCTGTGTGTGCATCGATGCTCCAGCGCAGTATTCTGCTCGGCCATGGCTGCTGGTCGGACCTTTGCTGCTTCACGACCTCAAGCGTTCGCGCATCAAGGGAGACCGTATCAGACCGGGTCGGCCAACGGCGGCGGATCTCGCTGACGGTCCAAGTCTGCCCGGCATTGGTCGGCGGATGGATTTCCAGCTCGACGGCAGCCAAGCCAGCAGCGCGGGCCGCCTGCAGGACCCGGTCGAACATGGCCGGATCCGCTACACCAAAGTGACTGGAGGACATGTCAACAAGTGAGTGGTTCGGCGTCGGACGGCTCGGTGCCCTGCCCTCATCTGCGCGCTCCACCCAGCCCAGATACTGGCCCAGCACCTGTAGACGCTGCCCGGCGTAGCGGCTGCCACCAAGCCCCGTCAGGGAAAAGAACACCAGCGCAGCCGCCAGGATCATTCCCAGGCAGACATGCTCATGGACAATCGTGCCCTCTTGCCTAGACTTGCGGGCCCTGGCCAGATATAGACCGCCAAGCGCTGCAACCCACAGCCAGGAAGCAGCCAGTTCGCTGTAAAGACGCCCGGCCTCCCCCATCAGTATGTTCTGATGCAGTCGTTGCAACCAGGCCCGTAACGGAAGCACGCCATCATCGCCCTGCACCGTCAGGTCACCGACCTTCTGGCCGGTCACCGGGTCGATGAACAGCGCGCGTTGCTGCGAAGCCGGCTGGTTCGGCATACGCAGCACCACTCGCGTGGTATCACCGACCGCTGCTGGCGGGCGCAGAGCGGTCAAGGTTGTGGTGCCTGAGAGCTCGTGGCTGATCGAGCGAAGCTGCTCGGTCAGTGGCAACGGTTCGCCACGATGCTCGGTGCGCAAGGCCGAGGCGTACAAGTACGCCTCCAGTTGCGGGGTCAATGCGTAGGCGATGCCGGTCAGCGCTGTCAGTAGCAAGAAAGGCCCGACAAGCAGGCCGATGTATAGATGCAGGCGCCTGACCAGAATGACACCTGTCGACTGGGATGAAATGTGCGACATGACAAGTACACCCTCAGACAAAACAACCGCTGTTGATCCACCAAGCGCAAACCGGGTGCGGTGCACCTGCATCACAGCACTCAATCGGGTTGATCAGAATCGTCTGCGATTAGGGCACGGCGCACCTGCTCGTCCTCGGTGAGTTCAAACCACATGCCGTTGAGTACAGCGAAAGCGGCTGCCAGTGGCAGACCGAGCAACCAGGCGAAATACCACATGGGTCGTGCTCCTTGTATGAGGTTTCAATAAGCGTGTTGCTTGCCGTCTTCGATGGCCTGGGCATCGACCTTGCCCCACAGCACCCGATACACCCAGGTGGTGTAGGCAATAATCAACGGCAGGAAGATCAAGGTGCATACCAGCATGATGAACAGGGTCAGATGACTTGATGAGGAATCCCATACCGTCAGGCTGAATTGCGCGTCTAGGGTCGACGGAAGGATGAACGGAAACATCGAAGCTCCGACCGAAATAATGATGCCGCTGATGGTGCTGGCGCTGGCCAGCATCGCCAGAAGGTCGCAGCGGGCGCGCATCAGAGCGAAGGTCAGCAGGGGGCCAATTAGGCCCAGCGCCGGTGCCAGGAGCAACCAGGGCTGGCTTACATAGTTGCTGAACCAGGCTCCAGGAGTGACCTCAGCGGTCTTGAACAGCGGGTTGGACGGCCCCTCGGTATTGACCGCCGAGGTAATGCTGTAGCCATCGATCCATTGCCACAGCGCCAGTCCCGCCAAGGCGTAAAGCACCAGCGTCAGCAAGGCCGCGAAACTGCCTGCGTTGCGCGCCCGGCGAGCGACTTCACCGCCGGTCTTGATCCGCAGCCAGGCGGCACCATGGGTGACCAGCATGCCCACCGACACCAGCCCGCACAGCAAGGCAAAGGGGTTTAGCAGGTCGAAGAAACCGCCCTCATAGTAGATCTGCATTTCCGGGGTCAACCGGAACGGAACGCCAATCAGCACGTTGCCCACAGCCACGCCACAGATCAGGGCAGGAACAAAGCCGCCCACAAACAGCATCAAGTCCCAAGTCTGACGCCAGCGCCTCGAAGGCCGCTTGCTGCGGTATTTGAATGCGACTGGCCTGACGATCAGTGCTACCAGCAGCAAGAACATCGCCAGATAAAACCCTGAAAAGGACACAGCATACAGCTGTGGCCAGGCGGCAAAGATCGCACCGCCGCCCAGGATCAACCAGACCTGATTGCCTTCCCAGGTCGGCCCTACCGCATTGATGACGACCCGGCGTTCGATGTCTGTCCTGGCAACGAAAGGCAGCAAGGTGCCAGTCCCCAGGTCAAAACCGCCCATCAAGGCAAAGCCCAGCAGCAAGGCACCGAGCAACAGCCACCAGATGATTCGCAAGGTTTCGTAATTCAGCAGTTCATGCAGGATCATGATTCACTCCGCTGGCACATGGATGGGTTGACGGGTAGCCACCGAAGCACGGCCGTAGGTGACCATTTTTTCCTGCTCCGGCTCCAGATCCGGACCCTGATTAATAGCTTTGAGCATCAGCTTCATCTCGACCACGAACAGCACGGTGTAGATGGTCACGAAGCCTGCGATGGTCAGCAGCAGGGTCTTAACCCCCAGGTTCGACACCGCCATGGCGGTCGGCAGGACGCCTTCGATCACCCAGGGCTGACGTCCGTACTCTGCCACGATCCAGCCTGCTTCAATGGCCACCCATGGCAGCGGGATAGCGCACACGGCGACCTTGAGCAGCCACCGGTGACGTTCCAGACGGTGCTTGGCCGACAACCAAAAAAACACTGCGGTCAGGACAATGAAAAACATGCCTAGCGCGACCATGACCCGAAACGCCCAGAACAACGGCGCAACATGGGGAACCGTATCCCAGGCGGCCTTGCTAATCTGCTCATCAGTGGCCTGGCGCGGGTCATCGACATAACGTTTGAGCAACAAGGCGTAGCCCATTTCGCTACCATTGGCCTCGAACGCGGCCTTAAGTCCAGGCGAAACGGTCGTAGTAGAGCCCTCGGCACGAATCTGCTGCAGCGCGTCATAGGCCTCGATACCGCGGCGGATACGTCCTTCTGCGCTGATCACCAGATCTTTGATGCCGGGCACCTCTTGGGTCAGCGAGCGCGTGCCAATCAGGCCCATAACCCAGGGAATATGGATCGCGTAATGAGTTTCCCGCGCCTGTTGGTCTGGAAAGCCGAATGCAGTGAAAGCCGCCGGTGCAGGTTCGGTTTCCCACATGGCTTCAATGGCTGCCAGTTTCATCTTCTGGTGTTCGTTGGACAGATAGCCACTTTCGTCGCCCAGCACCACCACCGACAGCGCCGAAGCTAGGCCAAATGACGCCGCCACCGTCAGCGAGCGCTTGGCCAGGTCAATGTGCCGCCCCTTGAGCAGATACCAGGCAGAAATACCCAGCACGAAAATGGCTCCGCAGACATAACCGGCCGAAACAGTGTGCACGAACTTGGCCTGGGCGACCGGGTTGGTCAGCACGGCAAAGAAATCCGTGACTTCCATGCGCATGGTCTGCGGATTGAACGCCGCCCCCACCGGGTTTTGCATCCAGCCGTTGGCGATCAGGATCCACAACGCCGAAAAGTTGGTGCCGATGGCCATCAACCAAGTCACCAGCAAGTGCTTGACCGGCGTGAGCTTGTCCCATCCGAAGAAGAATAGGCCGACGAAGGTGGCTTCCAGAAAGAATGCCATCAACCCTTCGATGGCCAGCGGCGCACCAAAAATGTCGCCGACATAATGGCTGTAGTAGCTCCAGTTCATGCCGAACTGGAACTCCATGACGATCCCGGTGGCCACTCCCATAACGAAATTGATGCCGAACAGCGTGCCCCAGAATCGCGTCATCTGTCGCCAGACGACGCGCCCAGTCATGACATAAACGGTCTCCATGATGGCGACTAGAATGGATAACCCTAGGGTCAGGGGCACAAACAGGAAGTGATAGAGCGCCGTTATCGCGAATTGCAGTCGCGACAGGCTGACGATATCCAGGTCCATTTTTTTCCTCGATCAGGCAAGTGTTCAATCAGGGCGCAATTGCTCAAGCGCCTCGTCATATCCGTGACTGCCGCGCCACCAGTGGTCCACAATCCGGCCATCGCGTAGCAGTACCAAACGATCCGCAAGTCGCGCTTCACGCCGTAGATGGGTGGCCAGCAACCAGGTCCGGTCGCGGCCCTGTTCACTCAAGCGGCGCAGGACTTCGCTGGCCGTGTGGTTATCCAGTCCCTCGGTGGGCTCATCCAGCAACCACACAGGCTGGTCGCGCAGTAGCAGCCTGGCCAACGTCAGACGGCGGGCCTGGCCGCCGGAAAGGCCCAGTCCGCCCTCGCCCAGGCGCGTATCAAGACCCTGCGGCCACTGCCGGAGAGTGCTGGCCAACCCGGCGGTGCCCAGTACCTGCCACAGTTGCTCATCGCAGGCAGAAGGACGGGCCAGCAACAGGTTGTCGCGCACTGTGTCGCGAAACAGTTCAGTGCGCTGGGTCAACCAGCCGTACTCGCCAAGGCTCAGCTCGCCTTGGCGGATCTGCAACTCACCGGTCAAGGCGGCCATGAGCGAAGACTTGCCGGCACCACTGCTGCCGATCAGGGCCACCCTTTCACCAGCGGCGATCTGCAGATTGATATCTCTCAGACAGTCGCCGCCGGCACCGTCATGGCGAACATGCACGCCTTGCAGGACAATCTCGCGCTGGCCAGCAACTGGCTCAGCGTCACAGCTCACTACACCGGCTGGCTCCTCAACCAACTGTGGACTGACCCGCTTGGCGGCCAGGGTACTGCGCGCCACCTCCAGGGCTGCGCGCCGCAAGGCCAGCAGCGGCTCGCCCAGGGTCAGGGTGAGCAGGATCCCCAGTACCGCCAGCGGAACATCGATCTGCTGGTCGGCCACCAGCCACCCCGTAGCCAGCATGACACCGGCCACCAGCATGCCGCTAAACAGCCCAAAGCCCAGCGCCGCACCCGCGTCGAGTTGCTGCAAACGGTCATCCTCGCGCCGCAGCTGTTGCTCGGTCGCCAGGAGGGCCTGGCAGTGGGCATCGACCTGACCACTCATCAGCAGTTCGGTCTGCCCGGCCACCAGATCGCTGCATTGCCCGCGTAGCTTCTCGAGCCGACAGGCGCGCAGTGCTGCTGGCCGTACCGCTGCTGAGGCGGTCTTGCCCATCACCATCGCACTGACCACCAGCGAATACACCAGCACCAGCACACCGAGCCGTGCATCGACCAGCAGCAGCGCAGTAGCCACAGCCAACACTGCCACCAGCGCCGTGCCCAACGGCAGCCAAATACGCAGGTAAAGCGAATCGAGGGCGTCGACGTCGCAGGTCAGGCGAAACAACAGCCGCGCCGGGCGTAACGCCAGCCGCCGCGCCGCACCCGGCCTGGCCCAGCCGCAGAACAACTGCACGCGCATTCTCGCCAGCAACTCCAAGGTCACGTCGTGGGTTACCAGACGCTCCGCATAACGCGAAAATGTGCGCCCCAGAGCGAACAGACGGATGCCTGCCGAGGGCATGAATACATCGAACACCAGAGCGGTGGCCACACTCACTCCCGCCAGCGCCGTGGCGCTGATGAACCAGCCAGACAGCCCCAACAGAGCCGCGCTGCACAAGGCGGTGATGGCCGCCAGCAGCACACCAGTCTGTAGGGTGCAGCCACCCTCGCGGCGGAACCAGCCGATCAGCAGGTAGAGCGCCGGACGCTGGGCTTTGCGGCTCATGAGCAAGGCTCCAGCGTCGCGACGCTTTCAGGCTGCTGGTGCCCTAATGGGGCGAGCAATATCTGCCGCGATAGGGCGCGGATCAGCAGTGGGTCATGAGTCGCCACCAGCAGGGTCCTTCCTGCGCTGATGGCCAGCAAAGCATCAATCACCTCGGCAGCGGTCTGGCGATCCAGATGTGCCGTAGGTTCGTCAGCAAGAATGATCTGCACGCCAGGATCCAGGGCAATACGTGCCAGCGCCAGACGCACCTGCTCACCTCCTGACAACCCCACGCCCTGCTCTCCCAGACTGGCACTGCTGTGGGCCTGCGCAACATTAGCTAGGCAGGCCTTTTCCAGCGCTGCGTCGATTGCCTGTCGAGTAAATCCTTGGCGGCCCAGGCTTACATTGCGCGCGACACTGCCAGCAAATACGTGAGGCTGCTGACCGACCCAGCCAATGGTGCCAGGCACCGCATCGATAGTGATGCTTCCCTCTTGCACCGGCAACAGCCCGGCAACGGCGGCCAGCAGCGTAGATTTTCCACAACCGCTGGGACCGGTGAGCGCCACATGCTCGGCCTGTTGCACTTGCAACGACAGCCCGGCGAGCACCGGCTGCCGGGCACCTGGATGGACCAGGGTCACATTTTTCAGACGCAGCACGCAGGGGCCAGAACCAGCCGTATCGCCACACCATTCGACCGTCCCCAATGGACTGCCCTGCTTGCTCAGCGTGTGCAACGCTTGCAGCGCGCTGGTGCCGGCGGCCTTGTCGTGCCAGACCGTCGACAACTCACGCAAAGGCTCGAAGAACGCTGGTGCCAGTAACAAGACGAGCAGGCCCTGCCCTAGTGTCAACTTGCTGCCCCAAGCGCCGAACGGCAATTCACCGAGCAGATGAAAACCGATGTACACCGCCACCAGCGCGACGCCAAGCGCGGAGAACAGCTCCAGCACCGCCGATGACAGAAAGGCAATACGCAGCACCTTGAGGGTCCGCTGCTTGAGTGACAGAGCGGTCAGATGCAGCCGCTGAGCGCTATGCCCGACGGCGCCGAAGGCGCGCAGGGTAGTCATGCCTCGCAGCCGGTCAAGCAGAAAGGCATGCAACGCGCCGTGCTCAAGCAGCTGTTGCTCGCTGGCCGCTTTGGCCCGCCAGCCGACCAACGCCATGAACAACGGGATCACTGGTGCCGCCAACAGCAGAATCAACGCAGCGGTCCAAGAAAACCAGGCGACCAGCGCTGCAATGACAAGCGGCTGGATCATTACCCGCTGGCGGACAGGCAGGTAACGCATCAGGTAAGGCAACAGGGTCTCGGCCTGCTCGGCGAGCACACTGGCGGCCAGCCCGGCAGGTGCGCGGTGGCTGTCCAGCGGCGAACGCTGAGCCAGGGCCACGATACAATGACTGCGCAATGCGCTGATCTGGTTGCGGGCGGTCAGATGCAGACGCCACCCGCCCCAGCAGTCCAGAGTACTGCGCAGCCCGGCAGCCAGGGCCAGCACCAACGCCGCCGGCCACAGTACGCTCAATGGTTGGTGGTCGAACAGGCCCTGTACAAACCAAGCGATGGACGCCGCCTGGACGATCCACAACAGGCCGGCCATGCACTGCGCTGCAGCGCCCAATGCATCCGCTCGAAGATTCATGGCAGCAGACAGCCGGTCGAATCTGATGATTGTACCGGTGAGCAGTAGTTGCCAACCAGACCGGCCAGTACGTTAGTGAAGGTGAGCATTGAGCAGTTCCAGACAGACGCTTGAAGCGATGTGAGCAGTGCCTGCCACGTTACCCTCTGGATTTTGTCCGGTTCAATCGCGACAGCCTGTCGCAGCCTGCGCGTACTAAGGACATCCGCGCGCCCCTGGCAACTGGCAGGGCCTGTGCCGCGCATGCTCTGTGGCAATCTGTCGCAGGATGAACGGTACTCTTTCCAGCAACCGCTCGCAGCCCCGCCAGCCGGAGCTGCCAATACCCCTCGACGTAACACGAACAGCCCCGCACGATCTTTCATGCCTAGCGAGTGCGACAGGAAGTCGCACTACATCAAAGCGCCAAGCCAGAGCTCGACTTGCTCCCGAGCTGCGACCAGTTGTCGCAGTTGAGCGGCTTCGGACGCCTTCCCTACCCTGCCGGCCTACATCAGCACTAACCCCTTGAAGGCATGACCCATTTCATGAAAACAATCGTTATGCTAGCCCTACTCGTGTGTACGACCAGCGCCGTGCAGGCTGCACAGGATCCCCAGCAATTGTTCCAGCGCTCGTGTGGCCTGTGCCACAACGGTCAGGCGGCGGCCCCCCGCAAAGGTGATGTAGAGGCGTGGAAACCACGACTGGCAAAGGGCATGGACACCTTGGTCAAACACGTGACCGAGGGCTTCAATGCCATGCCAGTGCGTGGGCTGTGCTTTGATTGCACACAAGAGGATTACTTGGCGCTGATCACCCTGATGTCTGCGCCGGAGTGAGCGCCCCGCGAGCGATAAGGTAATGAAGCCTCTTTTCAAACGTTTCCTGACGTCGCGGCGCACCTGGATAGTCGGACTGTGCACAATCGGTCTGGCCGGTTGCGACGACACCCGGCGCCTGGCGGAGGTAGAACCCGGAGAAGACCATCCAGGCGCTGCGACCACGGTCCAGCGCCAAGACGCCAATGCGTTCTCGATACCGGCGCAGAATCTGTCACCTTCAAGGCGGATGGAATTCTTCATAGGTAATGCGTTGTTTCGCAACATCTGGGTGGCCGAAGGCGCCTTGCCGGCCAGTCGCAGCGGTGCTGGTCCCCTGCTTAACACTGATTCATGCCAAAGCTGCCATATCAAGGATGGGCGCGGCCATCCTCCGGTACCCGGCAGCCATGCTGCGGCGCTCTCCAGCCTCGTGCGGCTGTCGATACCGGCCACTGCAGGTGATGAACAAGCGCTGCTGCGCGATGGCGTGGTCAGCGAGCCGGTTTATGGCGGACAATTGCAGGATAACGCCTTGGGTGGCCACCCACACGAGGGACGAGTGCTGCTCGAATACCATTACAGCACCGTGCACCTGCAGGATGGTACCGCCGTCGAGTTACGTAAGCCTGCGCTACAAATCGCTCAGTTGGGCTACGGTCCGATGCATCCGCACACCTTGTTCTCGCTGCGCGTGGCCTCGCCGATGATCGGCCTGGGTCTGCTGGAGGCCATCGACGAACGTGACTTGCTGGACAATGTCACTCTCCAAGCGCATGCCGGCGAGGTGAGCGGCCGCCTCAATTACGTGCGAGATGTGGTGCAAGGCACCTCAGTCGTTGGCCGCTTTGGCTGGAAGGCAGGCCAGCCCAACCTCAACCAGCAGAACGCCGCTGCCTTTGCCGGCGACATGGGGCTGACCAGTACCCTGTTTGCGCACGATGACTGTACTGCGCGCCAGGAACGCTGCTGGAAAGGCACTGCGCAGCCCCCCGAAGTCAGCGATGCCCGCCTGGCCAGCGTGCTGTTCTATACCCGCATGCTGGCGGTGCCAGCACGGCGCAACCTGGGGCAGCCATCGGTTCAACGTGGCAAGGCCCTGTTTCAGGACAGCGGCTGCGCTGCCTGCCATCGCCCCGCCTATGTCACCGGCCAGCATGTGGAGCCGGAACTGTCCGGGCAGTTGATCTTTCCTTACAGCGACTTGCTGCTGCACGACATGGGCGAGGGTCTTGCCGACGGACGACCGGAATTTCTTGCCAATGGACGGGAATGGCGAACCCCGCCCCTGTGGGGGCTGGGTCTGACCCAGGTGGTCAATCCCCAAGGGCGTTATCTGCATGACGGCCGCGCTCGTACCCTGCTGGAGGCCATCCTCTGGCATGGCGGTGAAGCGCACTCTTCAAAGGAAAAGGTCAGGCGCATGTCGGGCGCAGATCGTGAAGCCCTTTTGGACTTTCTCAAATCGCTCTAGGAGTTTCCCATGGTTCGCTGGCTACTGCTTATCAGCCTGATCTGCACCGGAGCCGGAGTGCTCTATCACAAGGCCTTGCATCCAGGCGTCGACACCAGAACCCTGAACAACGCCGGCATCTTCCTGTTCCCGACTCCCCGGGCCTTGCCCAACGTTCAGATTGAAAGCATCGACCACCAACCGTTCGATACGACCTTCCTGTCCGGGCGATGGACGCTGGTGCTGTTCGGCTACACCTTCTGCCCGGACATCTGTCCCACCGCGCTGAGCGATCTGCGCAAGATCAAGGCAGCCTTACCCGCCCAGGCAGGCGCCGCACTGCGGGTGGTGATGGTCAGTGTCGATCCACAGCGTGACTCAGCCCAGGCCATGCAACGTTACGCGGCCTGGTTCGATCCGGCGTTCATCGGCATGACCGGCGAACCTGAGCAATTGCACCAAGCCTCGGTGACGCTGGGGTTGCCGTTCGTGCCGCCCCCCGCCGGTGAGACAGACTACATCGTCGCCCACAGCGCCAACCTGGCCCTTATCGACCCCGCTGGCCGGCACCTGGGGTTCGTGCGCGGCCCGCTGAAGGTCAATGAACTGATCCTGGCCCTACCGGATCTGCTGATGAGCCAGTAGAGCAGCATCTTTTGGGGGGCACCCTGAATCAGTGCTGATGCCCATGATCGTGCTGCTTGTCAGCCGGTGCATCTTTGTACACCACCACCTGGACTTCGACCTTGCCGGCCTTCTCGAATGTCAGGGTCATGGGGAAGCGCTCACCGGCTTTGGGTTGGCGCTGTAACTGCATCAGCATCACATGGTAGCCGGAAGGATCGAAGGCCACTTCGTCGTGTGCCGGTACCAGCACCTTGTCGACATGTTGCATCTTCATCACTTCGCCATTCTGGACGTGCTCGTGCAAATCGGCCTTGCCAGCAATCGGCGTGCTGACCGCGACCAGATTGTCAGCCTCGGCGCCCTTGTTATGAATCACGAAATACGCCGCTGAGGTCGGAGCAACTTCCGGCATTTCGCGTGCCCAAGCGTGATCAATCTGCAGGTTGCCTGCGGTGAACTCATGCGCCTGGGCATTGAACATCGCAGCCAGCAAGGTGAAGCCCAATAGTGTTTTTTGCATGAACATGAATATGCCTCTGTAAATGAAGGTGCTCGAGGTCGGGCACCTGTAGGGTTTCAATCAGTGCCCAGCAGGCTTCTGGCCGTGCTGTGCGTCCATTTTCACTACGCCTTGAAACAGGGCGAACTGCTTCATCCGCTCGGCGGGCAAGCGCGCTTCTGCTTCTCTGACATTTTTCACCAACGCGGTGGCTTGCGCCTCATCCAGTCCCGCCTTGCGCAGGGTGTCGGCATTGAGCAGGCTGTCGCCGGCACACAGCACGATGCTCCAGCCGCTGCCCTTGCGTCTCAGCAAGGCACGACCACCGCGCTGTTGCTGGGTCCAGCCGGCCACCGCATGGTCGCCTTCAATAGTCACTGGCTCGACCTGCAGGGGCGAATCCGGGCGGTCCCATATGAGCTTCATGGTCCGGGCGATGCTCTGCTGGTCTGTCTCGGGGCTGGCCATCAGTACCGGGCTGGTCATGGCCACCAGTAAGGTCAGGGTTACGATCCATTTCATTGGTCTTTCTCCACTGTCGAAACAATTGTCGGGGGCTGCCCCCTTGTGTCGTCCGGGGGTAGCGACGATCAGATGCCCATGCGCACACCCAGCTGGGCCGAGGTCCCCGGCATCGTGTAGCCAGGCCGGTAGGCGTATTCACGGTCGAATAGGTTCTCGACGGCGACGAACGCTTCGCCGGCCTTGCCCAGTTGCGGGATCGCATGCCCAACCCGCAGGTTGACCACGGTGAAACTGCCCACCTGCTCGAAGTTGTTCGAACCTTCGGTACGGGCCTGTTGTAGTACGTACATCGAACTCTGGTACTGAGCATCGGCACTCAGACGCCACTGGCCGGTTTCATAGGTCGTGCCGATCGACAGTGAGCGCTTGGGCGCATACGGCAGGGTCTTCAGACTCGGGTCCAGCCAGGTGAAACCGACGAAGGTGCTCCACTGCGAAGTCCAGTTCTGCTGCCAGGACGCTTCAGCACCGCGGATTCGATAGTCACCCAGGTTGACGTATGCTGGTTGTATCACCGCCGGCGGGAAGGCAAACAGGTAGCGATCCTGCAGTTTGTCTTTGAACACCGCCAGGTCCAGGGTGGTGCCTGCCAGCGGTGTGAACTTGACCCCCAGTTCCTGATGATCAAGCGTCTCGGGCTTGAGGTCTTTCCAGGTCTGCCCAAGGGCCGGTACCAGATGCGACACCACGGCCGTTTCCAGACCAGGATAATTGACCCCGCGTGAGGCATTGACGCGCCATTCGACCTGACTATTGGACAACAACAGTCCAGCATGCGGCGCCGTAGTGCTTTCATAGACGTTGTGGTCATAGCTGCGAATGCCGACAGACGGCGTCAGCATCCACTCATCGTTCAGCTCTATGGCCTGGCTCAACGCCACATGCGGCGATACCACACGCAGGGTGGGCGTATTGAATTGATCACCGACCGCCGGCGCTACGCGCTTGAATGCCACATAGCCTTCGGTCTGGTCGATATCCAGGCCCAGGGCGATCTCGCCTCCCTTCCATAGCTGTAACGCTTCCTTCCAGCGCAGCCCCTGCATGGTGAAGCTGGTGATGGTGTCACCGTCCAGGCCTGTTTGGTTCAGCGCACTGCCACGGCCTTCGTTGCGATACACCTTCATGCTGCCCTGTACACTGTCATAGGCATGCTCGACAGAGAGCGACAGCAGGGTACTGCGGGTATTGAAGTCACCCGTTTTGGTCGCTGGTAGCCCCTTCTGTCCAGGATCTGAGGCACGGTTATCAGCGTGCAGGGCCAATACCCTGGCCGACCAGTATTCGTCAAAGCGGTAGCCGATGCGTGCCATGCCGTTTTCCAGACGCCCGTCACCGTCTTTGCGGTCGCCGTCGGAACGGGCGACTCCTTGCGCAACCGAGTAATCCCACGGGCCGTTGCGTCCGGTAAGCGATGCCTGCTCGGTAAAGGTTCCAAAACTCCCACCGGTCAGTTGCAACTCGCCGTGTTGGTTGTCGCCTGCCTCAGCCGTACGGGGTGCTAGGTCGATTGCCGCAAAAGTGTTACCGAACTTTTGTGGCTGCGGCCCCTTGTAGACGCCGATGCTCTGCATACCATTGACCGGAAGCAGATCTAATAACGGATGGTTCCACACAGGCATGTAAAACGGCACACCGTCAATGTAGGTCTTGATCTCACTACCTGGCCGACTGGCGCCCATGCCTCGAATATATACTGCTCCTCCCTCTCCGCCGCCGAACGAGCCGACAGGGTTGAAACGTGAAACTGTAACTCCGGGAGTTCGTCGTAATGCCGAGGACAGGTCCAAGGCATTGAGATCGCGAATCTGCTTCTGGCTGACATGAGTGCTCATCGAAGCAAACGCATCAGTGCGATTCTCATCAATAACTGCCGAGCCAATGACATCTGAGGCCGGAAGCTCCACGGCTGCCCGCGCATTCCCACTGCTTCCCAGCAACAGAGCTGCGACACCCAGACAAATGCTCTTGTTATTCATGATCGAGTCCTTGAAATGCTATCCACCGCGCGATGCGCGGTGGTCCATGTACTTTTCAGAAATCCAAGGTAAGGCCGGCATACACCGCACGACCATCACCCGGCGCATGAAGCGACTGCCGAACACCTACGCTGTCGTCGTACCAGGCGTACTCGTAGTAGCGATCGGTGATGTTCTTGGCCTGCAGATCGACACTCAAGGTTGGCGTCACTCGATAGGTCGCCCCCAAGTTGAACAAGGTGTAGGCGCCAAACTTGCCGGTGCTGTTGGTGCGTTCCAGGTAGTAATCCGTCTGGCCGTTGGCCCAGGCCGACAGTTGCAGTTTCGGCGTGACCTGCCAGGTAGAACCGGCGGAATACAGGTGATGCGGCACATGGTCCATCTCCTGACCCTTGCTGGCCGGCAGGTTCGGGTTGGGCTTGAGGATCTCGGAGAACTGCCGCGAGTACGCCAGCCACAGGCTGGTGGTGTCGGTGGGGTACAGATTGACCTGCACATCCCAGCCTTTGCGCAGGGTCTGGCCGACGTTTTCGGCATCGCCGACCGCGTCATTGAGTTTGCGCTGCACCTCATCAGAGGCCTTCTGTTCCCAGTAGGCGATACGCCCATCGATCCAGGCTGCCGGACGGAATTTGATGCCCGTTTCCCAGCCGTCGTTGATCGAGGGTTTGAGGTCATCGGCCTGAGTCGACAGACGATAGGCCGCCGAGCCGACGCCTACCTGATAGCTGCGCCCCCAGTTGGCGTACAGGCTGGCCTGTTCCCATGGTGACCAGACTACGCTGAGCTTCGGCTGGCGAATAAGGCCGTAGTCGTTGACGTCAGCATGCTCGCCGCTCAGACCGTTGACGTAGCCACCATAAAGTTTGTCGATCCGGTAGGCCGGAATGATCTTCAGTGACTCGATTGGCTCTATCACCGCCTGCACATAGGCACCATAGATGTTGAGGTCGAACTGCTGATCGCGAGTTTGCGCCGTGCGGCTGCGCAGCAAGGTGCGGTAGCGCAAGCTTTCGTTCTCCTGACGCTGCACCTCGGCACCACCTTCCAGGGCGAAACCGTGCAGGAAATCGACTTGTGGTCGCCAGGTCAGGCTGCTCAATGCACCGTACTGGGTTTCATCGCTATAACGCTCCTGCTGGGCACTGGTGCGCCAATACTGAGTCCAGCGACGGTCCTCAAAGGTGTTCACATATGCCTTGGTGGCCCAACTCAGATCGTCAGTCAGGCTGGCATCCAGGTGCAGGCTGAGCTGGTTCATTTCCCGCTCGCCAGTGTCGGTGGCGTTGTTGGCATAGGACTGGCGCGGCCGGTCGCGACTGTCGGCACGGCTCAGGTAACCGGCCTCGTCAGCATCGACCTTGTAATGCCGAGCAATCAGGCCAGCACGCCAGGCGCCGTCATCAGCGGTGTAAAACCACTTGCCGGCAAAGCTCATACGTTCGGCGTCGGCATGGTTGCGATAGCCTTCGCTAGCTTGATAGCTAAGAGCGTAGTTCTGGCTCCAGTTGCCCGACTCTATACCTTTTACCAGTTGCACCTCGCGGGTATCGAAACTGCCGTAGCGCACGCGCAGCTTGCCATCGTTCCCGCCTTGGCGGGTGTTGATCGTGGCGTTACCGGCAATGTTATGCAGGCCATAGCGCGGGTCGTTGGTACCACGGACCACTTCAATGCTGTCGATTTCCAGCGGAAAGACCATGTCGATAAACGGCATGTTGCCGTCATTGGTGTTGCTTGGAATGCCATCGATCAACAGCTTGACCGCGTTGACCTCGCCCTCACCATTGAAACCACGGAACGACAATTTGCCTGAGGTCGTGCCCTGATTGAACTGGGTGAGCATAACCCCCGGCACCTTGTTGAACAGCTCCCAGCTGTACTGCACGGGTTGCTTTTCAAGAATGTCGGCACCGACCACATCCACTGAGCTGAGAATGTTGCGACTGGCCAGCGGGCCGCTCGCACCTCCCGTAACAGTCACAGCGCCCAGGGTAACTACAGAATCAGCATCGCTTCGACTCTCTGCCACCGCCTGGCTCAATGGTGCAATGGCAAACAAGCCAAACATCATTGCGGGCGCGACTGTAGACCTGAGGGAGTGCCGCTGGTGTAATGACACGGGTTCTTGAACCTGAATACGCATGTGAAAATCTCTTTGAACAATAAATGAAGGTAAACCGGGGACAGGCTGCTTCGTCTGTCCACCAGCCTTGAAGATCAGAATTTGAAGGCCAGGCTCAATTCGGCGCTGCGCGGAGCACCTATGTAGATCTGGGTTGCCGAGTAGCCTGAGTATTCGCCGTAAAATCTGTCCGTGAGGTTTCTCCCTCGCAACGTCAGCGTGGCGTTCTTCATCTCATACGAGACAGAGGCGTCCAGCGTCGTGTAACCATTGACAAAGTAGGTATTGGCGGTGTCGGTGTAGAAGCCACTGGAATGCTTGAGATAGGCCCCGACCGTGACGGGAAGCGGCTCAAAGCGATAGATAAGCGCGGCGTTTGCCGTGGTGTGCGGTACGTTGACCGGATGATTGCCCGAGCGGTCGGCACCGCCGGCCTCTACCAGGTCTTCATATCGTGCATCCACGACAGAGACCCCCAGATCGGCTCTCAGCTGTGACGTGATCTTGGTTGACGCGCTCAACTCGGCACCCCGTGAGCGCTGTTTACCGCCCTGTACCGTCAGGGTTGAATCGTTGGGATCACGGGTCAGAATGTCTTCGAGATCGATCTGGTAAACGGCACCAGTCAGATTGGTGCGGCCATTGAACAACGAGGCCTTGACCCCTAGCTCGACAGATTTACCCTTGGACAGATCGAAGTCACCGTTGGCCGAGGAGATGACCAGCAGCGAGGAAACCGGAGTGACAGCGGTGCTGTACTGAGCATATAGCTGTACATCCGGCGTCAGGTTGTAAACCAAACCTGCTCGCCAAGAGAAAGGGTCGTAGGTAGGGTGGAATTTCTGTGAGGTCCCCTGATTGACATCATCAATCGTGCGACGCAGGTTGATGTCTTCATAGCGCAGACCGCCGACCAACAACCAGTCATCCGTCAGGTTGAATGCGTCTTCTGCAAAGACCGAGGAGCCGTCCATGGTCGATTGATAGACCACGTTGCGCCCGGCCCCCGGCCAGTTCGCCGCACCGCTCCCAGGGAATATTCCCAACTGAGGGTTCCAAGGGTCGACAGATGAAGTGGTGCCATTCTGACGAGGGTTATTCATATCGTTGAAGCTGTACTCGGCCCCGACACTGAAGCGGTTACGAAAGCCTCCGATCAACTGGTCGTTGCTGGCACTGATCCGCTCGCTCCAGAACTGATGGTCATGGCTGACCCGCTGCACGGTACGGGCAAACTGCCCGGTCGCTGTAACGTAGTTCTGTTCGGAGGACACGAAAAACTCACGCCGTGCGGTGTAGTGGCTGAGGATGTTATTGAGCGTCCAGTGGTCGTTCAGGCGGTAATCCGTGGTCCAACGCAGCGTCGTGCTGCGGGCACCGGAATTGGCGCCGTCGGGGTTGTAGTTACTACGGCGCAGAGACTTGTCGATCACCAGACCGTTCGCACTGCTCACGATACCGCTCGGATTACGCGCCACACTGACGGGCACCAGCGGGCTGCCGTTGTAAGTCGAGTCGTACTTGTCATAGTCGTGATCGAAAGCAAAAATCATCGACAAGTCGTCATCAGGCTTGAACAACAGGCTGGTGCTGAGGTTGAACGCCGTGGTGTCCTGATCATCGACATCATAGAAACTGTCAGAACGCACATAGCTGGCGTCGGCGCGCAGGGCCAGCGTTTCGTTCAACGGCTGGTTGAAACCTATCGCCGCCCGGCGGGTACCGAAACTGCCGGTGCTGAGCAAGCCCTCCAGCTTCTGTTCATCCAGGGTCGGTTTGCGGGTCACCAGATTGATGGTGCCTCCCAACGAGCCTTCTCCGTACAGTACCGAAGCAGGTCCCTTGAGCACCTCGACCTTCTCGTACTTCCAGGTATCCATGTCGCGGGTGGTGAGTGTCGAGGCCGCCACCCGCACGCCGTCCTGCAACACGTTCACGGTATTACCAGTAAAACCGCGCATGGACACCACGGCCGGGTTCCCCGGCACGTTGCCCACGGTCACCCCTGTTGCGTCAGACAACGCTTCTTTGGTGGTACGCAGGCCTTTTTGCTGAAGCTCAGCCTGAGTACGGGTCTCGACCGAGGCCGGCGTCTCCCTGGCGGTCAGCCCCAATCGGCTGCCTACATTGTTTGGGCTGTCCAGATGCAGCCGATCATCAGCGTCGTTAATAGCTTGGCTGCTGACCTGAGTGGCAGGTAGCTCCAGATTATTTGAGGAGGTGTCGGCAAGCACACTCTTGCACGCTAAAGGCATTAGACAGGCAGCGGCAATCCTCACCGCAAGTAGCGAAGGTCTCATGTGGATCTCGATGTAAGGTCACAAAAATCGGCGGCATCCCTTCAAGGAAGGAACGGCCTATACGGATTTCCGGTACAGCGACCCTACGGGTGGTGCGTGACTTCTGGCCCCAGGAAACACAGGCGTGTCGCGAGCAGCCAGACGAATAGAGAAAGGACTGAAGATGGCGCCGACGATGGGTTGTCGCAGCACATCGGTAAACGTCTGCACAATACCGGGGCTGTTGAACAACAAAGAGCAGTAGCCGCAAGCATCCAGCAAATGCTCCAGCGACACTGATTGATGGTGGTGCTTTCCTTGCTCCATACCCATGCAGGGATGTTCTGCCATGGGCATGGACATTGGCATCGCATGTGGCATGGGCTGGGCATGCTGCATCCAGGCACTTGCCTGGCCAATCAAAGGCCCAAGCAACACCATGAACATGGCAAAGCACGCCAGCCAGTGACCTGGCGAGCGTCCAGTGCTTATGCGCGAATCAGGCTTCATGCACCTTTCTGCCATGCAGACGTAGAGTCAGTAGCAGGTCCAGAGCCAAGAGCAACACCAGGCTTACACCAAGGACAGGCAAGCCCCATCCGGTAAGCGCGGCCAGGATGAGTACAACCAATCGCCAGCGTACTGGCAGATCACGCCAAACTGCGATCACAGTGGTCTGGGCAGACAGTGATAGCCTTCTGCGCCACCACATCAGATACCCGAAGGTGACCATAGTCACCAGGCCCAAACCAGTGATGATCAAAATCAACTGGTTCACCCAACCGAATAATACGCCCATATGCGCATCAATGCCCCAGCGGGTTAGCTTGGCGGCTAATGGATAGTCTTGAAAAACAACATGGTCGATGATTTTCAGACTGCCCGGATCTACAGATACCGCATCGACATGAGTCGGCCAGCTACGGTCAATCTCGCTAACGACCCACGCACGCGTTTCGTCGCGACCAGGTTTTATCTCCACTTTACCTGCGTTAACCCCCGCCGACCGGGCGGCCGACAGTACCTGCATAAACACACTCGCCTGCGCAGGTTTTGCCTGCACGACCATCGAGCCGTCATGGTGGTGCTCAGCATGCTCATCGATTGGTGTCGAGTGGTTATCAGGCCTTAACGTCGTACTCACAGACGGCGTCGACCAACCGAACTGAGCGCGCAGCACCCCGATGTTTTCACCGGCATAGCGAGACCAGGTCAATCCGGTGGCAGAGAAGAACAGCAGCCCCAGCAGCAACCATAATCCCATACTGCGGTGCAGACTGCGCAAGCCGGTGCGGTTGACGGGCGCGCGATGACTCAACCAGATAAGCAGTCCGCCCAGTGCTGCAAGCCATAACCAGGAGGCAGCCAGTTCACTGTAAAGCCGACCCACGTCGCCCAGCATCAAGCTGCGATGGAATTGGTCAATGGCCGTTCGCAAAGGAAGTACGCCACTGGTACCGTAAACGTTCAGTTGGCCAAGCACCTTCGCGGTGACGGGATCAACAAAGAGAGCGCGGCTCTCCGATGCGCCATGACTAGCATCAATGATCATCACCCGCGTTGTATCACCCACACCTGGGGCTGGACGTACTGCGCTTATTGATACATCGGGCCCCGCCACCTTGAGAGCGCTTTCAATTTGCTCATCCAATGGTTTGGCAGGACCTTGGCTACCCGTGTGCAAGACATCTGCATACCACCAGTTTTCCAACTGCGGAGTGAGCGCGTAAGCCACCCCACTCAGCGCAGCGATGAGAAGGAATGGGCCAATGAACAGGCCGATATAAAAATGCAAACGTCTGAGCAGGGCCTTGGTCGCCTGGGTACCAGACCTTGCAGATGCTTGTGGGATGTTGAACATCAGAAGATCCACTCATCATGTCTGTGACAGATAAAAACCATCACATAAGACATTGGCTATCAGTGTTCAGGCGCTGTCCTGGACTGCGTTCATATGAACTCTTCAGGCACGCCGCATTCGAGCAAAATCTGCTCAGACAATAATAGTGAATGGGGATGCGCGAGGGTTCGCGGAGGGCCAGGAATAGCGAGGGGGTGCCTTACAGCGAGGTTCGAGGCTGATCAAAGGCGCACTTCGTAAGAACGGCCATATCATTGCCATTAGAAGCAATACGACCGCCATGCCAGCACCGCAAATCAGACAACCAGCCTGGCCAGCCATCCACGAAGTGTCGGCGCCTGCAAAGTCCTTACTGCTATCGACGGGCGAATTATTGGATTGGGAACAAAACACCTCGTTGATGCCACTAAGGGCCAACGCGCTCATCTGGCCATGGGCAATGGCACAGGAAAATAGATTGAACAGGACGCAGGCGTAGAGCGTCCATGCAATCAGCGGGCGTAGGCGGTGACTGTTCATGGCCGCGACTCTATCACCCACAGATACATCAGGCCACCGTCTGACCTGGCTTTTTGATACTCATGCTCCGCCTTAAACCGTATGCGTCCGGCCAAGTCATCTATCCAGACCTGCAAAGCCAGTTACCTGCCCTCCCCGCACAGATCCGTACGTGCGGACCTACCACATACCGCTTCAGCCTCGGATATGTGACGAAAAGCGATCCTCATGGTAAGGCTGTTCATTTCTAGTGTAGTGTTTCACAAGTACCAATGAAAATATGGTCTATGCTCATTTGAAACCCACTCGTGAGAGCTGAGCATTTATATGGGCCGACCAGCGACTGTCATTGTCTTGTCTGAAGCCGAAAAAGCCGAGCTTCTACGCCGCGTTA
>NZ_JAMYDZ010000046.1:0-22977 GCF_024129905.1 Pseudomonas sp. 21LCFQ010
CGGCGGCAGGCACGGCAGAGGCACCGGGAAGAAACGTTCGGGCCAAATCTGGCCTGAACAGGGCCATCCTCGATCAGGGCTGGTTCGAGTTCCGCCGCCAACTGGACTACAAGCTGGCGTGGCGCGGCGGCTGGCTGATAGCCGTGCCGCCGCAAAATACCAGCCGCAGGTGCCCGTGTTGCGAACATGTGTCGGCGGCCAACCGCCAGACGCAAGCGCTGTTCAGGTGTGTGGGATGTGGTTTTGAAGGCAACGCCGATGTGGTCGGGGCGATCAATGTACTAAGGGCGGGACACGCCCGGTTAGCCTGTGAAGTGAGCGCAGAGGTCATGGCGCCAGCAGCAGGAACCCACCGAAGCGACTCAGGGGCAGCTCGATGCCGCGCCTGAGCGCCGCAGGAATCTCCGGCCTTCAGGCCGGGGAGGATGTCAACGAACTCGCAGACTCCAGCTCAGAAAAAAGCTTCGCGACCCTGGTCGCTGCCACCGTACAGCAGACGAAAAAAAAGCAGCCCGAAGGCTGCTTTTTTCATGCATCGAAAAACTGTATCAGGACAGTTTTTCCTTGATGCGTGCTGCTTTACCGGACAGGTCGCGCAGGTAGTACAGCTTGGCCTTGCGAACGTCGCCGCGACGCTTGACAGCCAGGCTGTCGATTTGCGGGCTGTAGGTCTGGAAAGTACGCTCAACGCCAACGCCGCTGGAGATCTTGCGAACAGTGAAAGCACTGTTCACGCCGCGGTTACGCTTGGCGATGACAACGCCTTCGAACGCCTGCAGACGGCTACGATCGCCTTCCTTCACTTTCACCTGAACGACAACAGTGTCGCCCGGGGCGAAGGCCGGGATTTCTTTCTGCATCTGCTCGGCTTCGAGGGCCAGAATGATTTTGTTGGTCATGCTTGTGCTCCTAAGGGTGATCCTCCCGGATCAGCCATCGATACGTTTACTATCGTCCCGCTCACGGATGTATTCCGTCAGCAGCTTCTGCTCTTCTCCAGAAAGTGAGCGACTTTCCAGAAGATCAGCGCGTCGCTCGAAAGTCCGCCCAAGGGACTGTTTCAAACGCCAACGCCGGATGTGTGCGTGATTGCCACTTAGCAATACGTCGGGAACACGCTGATCCGCATACACCTCAGGTCGGGTGTAGTGCGGGCAATCCAGCAGACCGTCCGTGAAGGAGTCTTCCTCCGCGGAGTCTACATGCCCTAAAGCTCCAGGCAGCAGTCGTGTAACCGCATCGATCAGTACCATCGCCGGCAGCTCGCCGCCAGACAGGACATAGTCCCCAATCGACCACTCTTCATCCACGTGCGCTTCAATGAAACGCTCATCGATGCCTTCATAACGACCGGCGATGAGAATGAGAGCACTCTCTTGCGCCAGTTCGCGCACCGCTGGCTGACTCAGCCTGCGGCCTTGCGGCGAAAGGTAAATCACCTTTGCCTTGTCTCCGGCTGCCAGCCTGGCCTCGGCCAGCGCATCTTCCAGAGGCTTGATCTTCATCACCATGCCGGGGCCGCCACCAAAGGGGCGATCGTCCACAGTGTGATGGCGATCTGTGGTGTAGTCCCGCGGATTCCAACAGGTCAGCTGCAACAGCTCCTGTTTCACCGCACGGCTGGTTATGCCGTATTCGCTGATGGCGGAAAACATCTCGGGAAACAGCGTGATAACGTCTATGCGCAGGCTAGCCATGGCACTCAGAAATCCGCATCCCAATCCACCTTCATCTCGCCGGCCTCCAGGTCGACAGCCAACACGCAATGCTCCGTGTAGGGCAACAGGCGTTCGCGATCATCCAGGCTACCCGCGCAGGGCTTTACCACCATTACATCGTTCGAGCCGGTTTCAAGCAGGTGATCGATCTTGCCGAGCAATTGCCCGAGCGTGTCGATAACCTTGAGTCCTTCCAGTTGATACCAGTAGTACTCGCCATCATCCAGATCAGGGAACAGGCTACGCGGCACACAGACTTCGCAACCGGCCAGAAGCTGGGCTTCATCACGATCATCGAGGCCTTTGAGCTTTGTGACCAGGAACTTGCTCTGCAAGCGTCCACTGACCAGCTCGACCTGTTTTTCCACACGGCCTTCGCGCCGCAGCGTCCAGGTCTTGTAGTCCAGCAGGTTGTCAATCGGATCCGTGAAGGAGTACACCTTCACTTCGCCGCGAACGCCATGAACCGAGAAAATCTTGCCAATGACGATCAGATCGTCGGCAGATGCAGGCGTCGCGTTCATAAGACTCAGGCCGCAGCCTTGGTCTTGTTGCTCTCTTTGATCAACTGGGCAACGCGCTCGGAAGTCTGAGCGCCAACGCTCAGCCAGTAGTTCAGGCGTTCTTCGTTGATGGACAGGCGAACTTCCTGACCACGAGCGATCGGGTTGAAGAAACCGATCTGCTCTTTGTGAGAGCCGTCACGGGCGTTGCGGCTGTCAGTGACAGTCACGTGGTAGAACGGGCGCTTTTTGGAGCCGCCAAGGGCAAGACGAATGGTTAGCATTGAACATCGTTCCTGTTTAGTCGGTGCTGCAAATCTTTGTTGCACAAATGGGCACGGGTGCCCAAAAGGCCGCATATTCTCAAGGAATATACGGACATTTGCAAACGACTTTTTCCGACGACTGAGCGCCTGCCGTAAAGACCTGCATGGGTCGGCCACCGTGGCGACCGGGTAAATCCCCTCCTTATTGAGGGGCGCACAGGGTCAGCCCCTGTACGACGAGCGGGCACGGCCTGGGCCGTACCCGGTTGTCTGGTTACATCTTGGGCATGCCGCCACCGCCCGGGAACATACCGCCCAGGCCGCGCATCATTTTCGACATGCCACCTTTGGTGGAGAACTTCTTCATCATCTTCTGCATCTGCTTGTGCTGCTTGATCAGCCGCCCGATGTCCTGCACCTGGGTACCGGAACCCAGCGCGATGCGGCGCTTGCGCGAGCCGCTGATCAGGTCAGGGTCGCGGCGCTCGGCCGGCGTCATCGAGTTGATGATCGCTTCCATCTGCTTGAACTGCTTCTCGGCCGCGCCCTGGGCGTTGCCCATCTGCGACAGGTTCATGCCGCCGATGCTCGGCAGCTTGTCCATCAGCCCGCCCAGGCCGCCCATGTTTTTCATTTGTTGCAATTGGTCGCGGAAATCTTCGAGGTCGAAGCCCTTGCCCTTCTTGAGCTTTTTGGTGAGCTTCTCGGCCTTCTCGCGGTCCAGCGTCTGCTCGGCCTGCTCGATGAGGCTGAGCACGTCACCCATGCCCAGGATCCGCGAAGCGATACGATCCGGATGGAATGGCTCAAGGGCGTCACTTTTCTCGCCCATACCGATGAATTTGATCGGCTTGCCGGTGATCGAGCGCACCGACAGTGCAGCACCACCACGTGCGTCGCCGTCGACCTTGGTCAGGATCACACCGGTCAACGGCAGCGCATCACCAAAGGCCTTGGCGGTGTTGGCCGCGTCCTGACCGGTCATGGCGTCGACCACGAACAGGGTTTCGACCGGCTTGACCGCCGCGTGCAGCGCCTGGATCTCGGCCATCATCTCGGAATCGATATGCAGACGGCCGGCGGTGTCGACGATCACCACATCGATGAACTTGAGCTTTGCTTCGCGGATCGCCGCCTGGGCAATGTCCACCGGCTTCTGGCTGGTATCGGACGGGAAGAAGGTGACCCCAAGATCGTTGGCCAGGGTTTCGAGCTGCTTGATCGCCGCCGGACGGTAGATGTCGGCCGACACCACCATCACGCTCTTCTTCTTGCGCTCTTTGAGGAACTTGGCCAGCTTGCCGGCGGTGGTGGTCTTGCCCGCACCCTGCAGACCGGCCATCAGCACCACGGCAGGTGGCGCAGCATTGAGCGCCAGGTCTTCGTTGGCCGCCCCCATGATGCTTTCGAGTTCGGCCTGGACGATCTTCACGAACGCCTGGCCCGGCGTCAGGCTGCGCGACACCTCAGTGCCGACCGCCCGCTCTTTGATATTGTTGACGAAGTCCTTGACCACTGGCAGCGCGACGTCAGCTTCGAGCAACGCCATGCGCACTTCGCGCAAGGTGTCCTTGATGTTCTCTTCGGTCAGCTTGGCCTTGCCGGTGACATGGCGCAGCGTCTGGGAAAGGCGTTCCGTTAGATTTTCAAACATGCGCGTTCCTAGTAAGGCTCCGGTCGCCCCTGATGGGTGCGGCACGGCCCGCAATGGAGATAAATGGCGCGCGGCGAGTCGGCGGCCTGAACAGGGCGCAGATTATAGCCGAGAGTCCGGCACACGGACAGAGAGCGTCCAGCCACACGACATGCATCAAGGCCAATGGCGTTCACAACGCCTCGCACTTTCTTGCAGAGCCGGGGTATGCCAAACTCAGCCCCTTTCAGGGCCCGCCCGTCAGGATCATGTTCCCTTTGCCAGCCAGCCTGTTCCCCAGCCTCATCGCCGCCAGCCTGTATGCCGCCGCGACCGTCTATCAAGGCATCCGCCTGCGCCGCGCCACCAGACCCGACAAGCGTCTGCTGTGGCTGCTCGGCTCCCTGGCGATCATCGCCCATGCCATCGGCCTGTGCTCGCAACTGATTCGCCCGGCAGGCCTGGGCCTGGATTTTTTCAACGCCGCCAGCCTCATCGCCCTCGCGGTCATCTTCCTGATTCTGCTCGGGACCGTGCGCATTCCAGTGGAAAACCTGCTGGCGCTGCTGTTTCCGCTCGGCATGATAACCGTCTTGCTCGCGCAGTTCGTGCCCAGCGGGACGGCGCAACCGATCGTCGAGTCGCCTGGCATCCTCAGCCATGTACTGCTGTCGATATTGTCGTACGGCATGTTCACGATCGCCGTGTTCCAGGCGCTGCTCCTGCTCTTGCAGGACTACCAGCTCAAGCACAAACACCCGTCCGGGCTGATTCGCAATTTTCCGCCACTGCAAACCATGGAAAGCCTGCTGTTCGGCTTCTTGTGGGCTGGCTGGACCCTGTTGTCGCTGTCGCTGATCTCAGGCTGGATCTTCGTCGAGAATCTGTTCGCCCAGCATCTGGTCCACAAGACCCTGCTGTCTTGCCTGGCCTGGGTGGTGTTCGGGGTCCTGCTCTGGGGTCGCACGCGGCTGGGCTGGCGTGGCCACAAGGCAATCCGCTGGACACTGGGCGGCTTCTGCCTGCTGATGCTGGCCTACTTCGGCAGCAAGCTGGTACGCGAATTCATCCTGCATATCTGACTACACCCATCTAAAGAGCCGCACTCATGAATAGTCTGCCCATCGCTCCCCTGCTCGGTGTGCTGGCCCTGCTGACGCTCTGGTCAGGACTGTTTACGGCGGCCGAAGCGGTGTATTACCTGACAGGCCCGCGCGCCAGAAACGAGGCCGATCTGCACAGCCTGATACTGGGCAATACCCTGCTCAAGACCCTGCTGGTGGTCATCACGCTGCTGGTCTGCTTGCGTTACTGGGTTTATCAGGGGCCATTACTGGCCTGGCTGGGCAGCTCAGCCGCGCTGCTACTGCTCACCGAATACCTGCCGCGGCGTCTGGCCAGTCGCTATCCACAGCACACCCTGAAACTGGTCAACAGCCTGCTGCGCGGGCCTTTACGCCTGCTGCAGCCACTGGCCTGGCTGCTTGAGCGTACCGCGGGCCTGCTGCTACAGCCGCTTGCCCGGCGCCCAGGCCCCGGCGGCGAGCTGCAGCATGACCAGGTGCAGCCATACCACGCGCACCAAGCGCAAGCCGACAACAGCCCGAGCAGCGTACTGGCCGGCATTCGCGCCCTGGACCGCATGACGGTCAACGACATCCTGATTCCGCGCAGCGAAGTGGACGGGATCAATCTGGATGAACCGATCGGCCAGATCATCGAGAACCTGATCATCTCGCGCCACACCCGCCTGCCGGTCTATCACAACGACATCAATCAGGTACAGGGGGTTCTCAACACCCGCCAGATCAGCCATCTGCTGCCCAAGGCCGAACTGACCAAGGACCACCTGCTGAGCGCCTGCTACGAGCCTTACTTCGTCCCGGAAAGCACGCCATTGCAGCTGCAGTTGCTGAATTTTCACAAGCAGCAACGCCGCCTGGGCGTGGTGGTTGATGAATACGGCGAGGTGCTGGGCATCATCAGCCTGGAAGATATTCTCGAAGAGATTGTCGGCGAGTTCGAAAACGAGCACCTGGATAACCCGCACATCACTCAACTGCCTGACGGCCAGATGGCAGTCGACGGCGCAGCGTCGATTCGCGAACTGAACAAGAGCCTGGGCTGGCATCTGCCGTCCGATGGCCCCAAGACCCTTAACGGCCTGGTCACCGAAGCGCTGGAAACCATTCCCGAAGGCCCGGTTTGCCTGAAGGTTGGTCCCTACCGGCTGGAAATCCTCGAAACCGAGGATAACCGCGTGACCCGGGTACTGATGTGGCGGCATGCACCGCTGCGCGCCCGCCTCTGACCGAGCGCGCCCGCGCCTGTTACCACTTGTTTCAAAAGCCGCGGCATTCCTATAATCGGCCAGCTTATCCAGCCCGGCCGGTCGACGTGCTACCCGCACGCGCTACGATCCGCCCAACAACAGCCTGAACGACCCGCATACCCTCAGGTCTGGCTCACCATCCCCCGGGCCATTCCCCTGCCTTGCCGCCCAACCGGGCCGAACAGCTCAGCGCTGCCCGCACCTATAACAAATGAATGCCTGCCGCCACTTTGGTCGCCGCAGATGACATGACAGGGATAATCCGCATGACCACAACGACCCTCGCTGATACCGAGAGCCCCCAACCGCCGCCGGCCAACTCTGCCACGCGGGTGGCCACCGCCAGTTTTATCGGCACCGCCATTGAGTTCTACGATTTTTATGTATACGCCACCGCTGCTGCGCTGGTGATCGGCCCGGTGTTCTTCCCGCAAACCTCAGGCACCGCGCAGATGCTCGGCGCTTTTCTGAGCTTCGGCATTGCGTTTCTCGCCCGCCCACTGGGCTCGGCACTGTTCGGCCATTTTGGTGACCGGATCGGCCGTAAATCGACACTGGTGGCTTCGCTGCTGCTGATGGGGGTCTGCACCACCCTGATTGGCGTGCTGCCCGGTTATGCCAGTATCGGCGTTTGGGCACCGATCCTGCTGTGCCTGCTGCGCTTTGGCCAAGGCTTGGGACTGGGCGGTGAATGGGGCGGCGCGGCGCTGCTGGCCACCGAAAACGCACCCAAAGGCAAGCGCGCCTGGTTCGGCATGTTTCCGCAACTGGGCCCCTCCATCGGCTTTCTGGCCGCCAACGGCCTGTTTCTGACCCTGGCCGTGGTCCTTGATGACCAGCAGTTTCGCGAATGGGGCTGGCGCATTCCGTTTCTGCTCAGCGCAGCGCTGGTGATTGTCGGCCTGTATGTGCGCCTGAAACTGGAAGAAACCCCGGCGTTCGCCAAGGTCGTGGCCAAGCACGAACAACTGCGCCTGCCGATCGTCGAAACCTTCAGCAAACACTGGCAACCCATGCTGCTCGGGGCTGCAGCGATGGTGGTGTGCTACGCACTGTTCTACATCTCGACAGTATTTTCGCTGAGCTACGGCGTCTCGACCCTGGGCTACACCCGTGAGACCTTCCTGGGCCTGCTGTGTTTTGCCGTACTGTTCATGGCCTTGGCAACGCCGATATCAGCCTGGGCCAGCGACCGTTTTGGCCGTAAACCGGTGCTGTTGACCGGTGGCGTGCTGGCGATTGCTTCGGGCTTTGCCATGGAGCCGCTACTGACTCACGGTTCGACCTGGAGCGTGGCGCTGTTCTTGAGCATCGAGCTGTTTTTGATGGGCGTGACCTTCGCGCCGATGGGCGCGCTGCTGCCCGAGCTGTTCCCGACCAAGGTGCGCTACACCGGAGCCTCGGCGGCCTACAACCTGGGTGGCATCGTCGGCGCCTCAATGGCACCGTTCTTTGCCCAGAAACTGGTGACCATGGGCGGACTGAGCTGGGTCGGCGGCTATGTATCGGCCGCCGCGTTGCTCAGTGTCCTGGCCGTACTGGCCCTGAAAGAGACCCGCGATACAGAACTGTAGGGCATGTCGCAGGAGCCGCTTTAGCGGCGAAGACCATTCGCCGCTAAAGCGGCTCCTGCGGCTTGCATCTGCCGTTACAGCTTGACGTTGACCGCCTGCGAGGCGCGGTTGGCCTTGGCGCGGGCGGCTTCGATCGACTCGTCACGTGCCAGGGCCACGCCCATGCGGCGCTGACCGTTGACCTCTGGCTTGCCGAACAGGCGCAACGCGGTGTCCGGCTCAGCCAAGGCTGCACCAAGGTTGGCGAACGCAGTCTGGGTCGACTGGCCTTCAACCAGAATCACCGACGATGCCGACGGGCCGAACTGACGAATCAGCGGCACTGGCAGGCCGAGAATGGCCCGGGCGTGCAGGGCGAACTGCGACAGGTCCTGGGAAATCAGGGTCACCAGACCGGTGTCGTGCGGGCGCGGCGACACTTCGCTGAACCACACCTGATCCCCCTTGATGAACAGCTCCACGCCGAACATGCCACGACCGCCCAACGCCTCGGTAACCGCCTTGGCCACACGCTCGGACTCGGCCAGCGCCACCGGATTCATTGCCTGCGGCTGCCAGGATTCCTGGTAATCGCCCTTCTCCTGACGATGGCCAACCGGCGCACAGAACGTGGTACCGCCAGCATGGCGCACGGTCAGCAGGGTGATTTCATAATCGAAGTCGATAAAGCCTTCAATGATCACCCGGCCCTTGCCAGCGCGACCGCCCTCCTGAGCGTAGTCCCAGGCTTTCTGGATGTCGGCAGTGCTCTTGAGCAGGCTCTGGCCTTTGCCCGAAGAACTCATCACCGGCTTGACCACACACGGGAAGCCCAGACTTTCGACAGCCTTGCTGTAGTCTTCGAACGTGTCGGCAAAAAAGTACGGCGAAGTCGGCAGGCCCAGCTCTTCAGCGGCCAGACGGCGGATGCCTTCGCGGTTCATGGTCAACTGCGCAGCGCGAGCGGTCGGCACCACGGTAAAGCCTTCGGCCTCCAGCTCCACCAGGGTCGCGGTGGCGATGGCTTCGATTTCCGGCACGATGTAGTGCGGCTTCTCGGCCTCGATCACGGCGCGCAGGGCGGCGCCGTCGAGCATGTTGATCACGTGGCTGCGATGAGCAACCTGCATGGCCGGAGCGTTGGCGTAGCGATCGACAGCGATCACTTCGACACCCAGGCGTTGCAGTTCGATGACCACTTCTTTACCCAGTTCGCCGCTGCCGCACAGCAAAACACGGGTCGCGGTGGGCGACAGTGGAGTTCCGATTTGAGTCATCTCAGGTCCTCGAAGAGCAGATGTCGAGGGTAGCCCGCCAGTAAACGGGCAACCACGGTGGAGAAAGGCGCGCAATTTACCATGAAGCCCTGCGTCATGCAGGGTTATCCCGGACAGGCGTGTCGACGCTGCCGCCAGGCCATGATCAGCCACACCGCCGTGACCCCGGCGAATTTCGAGGCCAGGGCAGTAATCAGTACCGGTGCGCTGAGTGCGTCGATCATGCCGAAGAAGATAAAGGTGTCCAGCGGAATACTCAGCGCCGAGCTGATCCACAGGCGATCATGCAACGGGCGTTTGGTAATGGTGAACACCAGCCAGTCGATCAGTTCAGAAACGGCAAAGGCCGTGGCGCTGGCCAGGGCAATGGTCGGGTCGCTGGTGATGTAAGACAACAGCAGCGCGGCCAGCATGGCGATGATCGCGCCATGGCCGAAGCGGGTCTGGACCATGTCGCGCAGTACAAACACCAGGCCGCCCCAGCATGACCAGATGATGTCCAGATGCGGAGCCGCCGAAAAAGCGAAGTTGATCAATACGACGCTGGCGATGTAGGCGATAAGAAAGAGCATGGCAACTGGCGGGTAAACAAGGACAGGCGCGCATGGTAGCAGATTCACTTTTTACCCGAGTGCCTTTGTATGGCATTGCCCGCAGGCAAACCCGGGCTTATCGGCAGACCCGCCACATACCCATATCCAGGTGAAAGTGATTGCGATGCGCGGCGTTGTAGTCAGGCCCCAGCACCGTGTTGAAGTGCTCACAGGCCGCTTGCTGGACGCTGCGCAGAAACTGCCCCTTGGCGCCGCTGTCGTTCCAGTCACGCAGCAGGTCGATGCGCTCGCCGTTGGCCAGGCGAAACCCGGCGATGTCCAGCGCGTTGGCACTGGCGTGCTGGCTGAGCCGGCCTTCGCTGCGGTTGTAGATGTTGCGGCAGGCAAAACTGCCCAAGTGGTCGATACGCGCAACCCGCTGGCCCAGTGTGGCTTGAGCAACAGGCTGCAGGCTATGGTGCTCGAACAGCGCATAAGCCACCGCCAGCGGGCAACTGGCCAAAAAGCTGCTACTGAGCGCCACCTCGCCGCCCTGAATCCGCAGGGTATTGCTCAACGGGCAATTGGCCGAAGGCGGGCTGTCAGCCTGGCGGCTGAAGCGCAGGGTCGATGATGCCAATGCCTGATCGCACAACTGCGCATTATCCTGCAAGCGCCAGAGCTTGAATGAAGTCAGCAGATTGGGTTCGGCACGAATGTCCAGCGGTGCCCAAGGGTTCCAGCGCGGCGGCACCTCAACCCAGCTACGCCACACCGCCAGTGAGGCCAGGGCACACAACAGCAATACCACGATAACCAAGCGCATGGTGGGACTCTTAAACCAATGGGTTCACCCTCATGGACCTCAAAGAAGCCCCAACTGCTCCACCTCGGGCCCACGATCAATCTGCACCAACGGCGCCAGGCCCGGCAAACGCGCCATCAATTGCTCATGAAAGCGCTGCGCCAAGGCGGGTGCACGATGGTTGTCGGGGGTATGCAGGTACACGTAAGGCGTGCGCCCTTCTTCAATCCAGGCGGCGACTTTCTCGACCCAGGGCGCCATGTACGGATCATTGGCATCCAGTTCCGGGCGACCGATAAACCGCACCTGCGGTGCCTGGGTCAGCGCGGCAGGCCGCACGGGGACCTTGGGCTTTTTCGACTGGGCGTGCAGAACGGCCGGATCGCTGGAGATGCAGCTGAACAGTGCCCGCGAATCCAGGCATATCCGCTCGATGCCGTTGTCGAGCAGCAGCCGGTTGAGGGCACGCTCTTCGTCGCCCTTGAGAAAAAATGCCTGGTGACGGACTTCAACGGCCAACGGCACCTTGATCTCGGCGATGAACATTGCCAGTTCAGCGAGGCGTTGTGGGCCGAAGCTGGCCGGCAACTGCAGCCAGAACGGCGTGACCCGCTCACCCAGCGGCGCCAGCATGGCAACGAACGCCTGGGCCGCGTCGAGCTGCAGACGCAGGTCGCCCTCATGGCTGATATCGCGATGAAACTTGGCGGTAAAGCGAAAGTGCGCCGGCATGGTCTGCGCCCAGCGCTGCACCGTAGCGGCGTTAGGCCGGGCGTAAAGCGTGGTGTTACCTTCAACCGTGTTGAAGACCTGACAGTAAAGGCCAAGAAAATCAGTGCTGCGGGCGTCTTGCGGATAGAAGAATTCGCGCCAGGTATTGTCGGCCCAGGATGGGCAACCAAGGAAGTAAGGCAGGCTGGTCACAATCAGACGTGCAGGTCGAGCTCCGCCACTTCCATCTCCCAATCGCCGAAGCTGGCGGTGGTCAGGTAGCTGGCCAGGGCGGTGGCCACTCGTGAACTCATGGAGCGCGGGAAGATCATGTCTTGCGGGCGTGCCGGAACGTTGGGGGTGGGGACGTCAGCAGACTCACGACGCGCACTGCGGGCCGGCTGCGCAGGTTGTTCGATGTTGCTGTCGACTTCCTCGAAGGCACCCTCAATCGTCGCAGGGCCTTTGCGGGGCTTGCGCTTGATGGGGTACGAGCGTTGTGAGGGACCGTCTATGCGCATCGATGATTACTCGGCGTCTGTAGTGGCAATTTAACGTCACGGATAGGCGCTTTGGCAAACATCCGAATGATAACTAGACCACACAAATTGCACGTTATTCGGGCCGCAAGGCGTTTCCATAGACTGAGGCGATGAGCGGTAGATGGCCGATTGATGCCATTCATGATGAATGGCGGTGTCTGCCAATATCGTTTTCAGTCGTAATGGGTATCGTCTGGGACGGGGTTTTCTTGAGGGGCTCGGGGTCTTGCGCGGGGCGATGACTCTTACTTTCGGCGTAGGAGCGGCTTTAGCCGCGAAGGCTTTGCCATTGTCCAAAGGTCATTGCCGCGGTTGCCTGAACTGCCGGTTCCGCTCCGATGGGCGGGTTCCTTTGAAACACCAAAGGAACCAAAGCGCCTGTTCTTCAAGCGCCTTTTGGCGTCGCCACCTTGTCGCGCAGGTAGACCGGTTGGGCTTGATCGGCTGGCATGGCGGCGCCGCGCTGCCAGGCGAAGGTGGCGAGGCTGAGCAGGTCTTCGGCATGGGGCAGCATGCCGGCGTCGCAGCCACTCAGTTGCACGGGCAGGCGTGGGGCGTAGCCCCAGCCGGTGCCGGCGCCAAACCAGTCGCCGCTGGCGTCGGCCGGCAGGCTGGCCTGTTCGGGCGGCAGCACGGCTTCCTCACCGATCAGGCACATTTCACCGGCGCTGGCGCGGTAGCAGCCCCAGTAGACTTCATCCATGCGCGCATCGATGGCCGCCGCGACCTGGCTGGCGCCATGTTCGCGCAAGGCGCGCTGGGCCAGCACCGCGAGGTTCGACACGGGTAATACCGGGCGATCCAGGGCAAAAGCCAGGCCCTGAACCACGCCAATGGCAATCCGCACGCCGGTGAAGGCGCCCGGGCCACGGCCGAAGGCGATGGCGTCCACCGCCGACTTGGGCAAGCCCGCCTGGGCAAGCAGGTCCTGAATCATCGGCAACAGCTTCTGGGCATGCAGACGTGGCGCCACCTCATAGTGGCTCAGCACCTTGCCATCGTGCAGCAAGGCGACCGAGCAGGCTTCAGTGGCAGTGTCCAGGGCCAGCAGGGTGGTCATCGAGGTATCCGTCGCAAATGAAAAGTGGCGCAGTATAAATGACAAATGGCCCGCAAGCGGGCCATTTGTCATTGTCGGCTGGTGCGGATCAGCTCAGCGCTGCCAGCACCTTGGCAGTGATCTGCTCGACACTGCCAACACCCGGGATGTGGCTGCACTTGGGCGTGCCCTTCTCGGCGCCCAGCTTGCTGTAGAACTCAACCAGCGGCTTGGTCTGCGAATGATAGACCGACAGGCGATGACGCACGGTCTCTTCAGTGTCGTCCTTGCGCTGGATCAGATCCTCGCCGGTGACATCGTCCTTGCCTTCGACCTTCGGCGGGTTGTGCTCGACGTGGTAAACGCGGCCCGATGCCTCGTGCACGCGGCGACCGGCAATACGCTTGACGATTTCTTCGTCGTCCACGGCGATTTCAACCACATGGTCGATACTTACGTTAGCCTCGACCAAGGCTTCAGCCTGGGCGATGGTACGCGGGAAACCGTCGAACAATACGCCATTGGCGCAGTCTGGCTGAGCCAGACGATCTTTGATCAAGCCGATGATCAGGTCATCGGATACCAGGCCGCCGGCGTCCATGACGCTCTTGGCTTTAAGGCCCAGCTCGGTGCCAGCCTTGACTGCAGCGCGCAGCATGTCACCGGTCGAAACCTGGGGAATGCCGAACTTTTCAGTGATGAACTTTGCCTGAGTACCTTTTCCGGCGCCCGGAGCTCCCAGCAGAATCACGCGCATCGTCATGCTCCTCAAAATTTTTATATGCAATCGTCGGATTCGCCTCTTGGGCCAATCGAAAAACTCAAATACGGCCAAAGGCCAAAAGGTTGATCAAGATACACAGCCGACTCTGGCCGCACAAGCCGCCCAAGGTCGCAGCCACAACCGCATCGCCAGGCCTTACAGTAGTCGGCTAAATAGCCTGGCGGTGCCAGCGGCGCACGCCGCGCCACTGACCCGCCAGGCCAGGGTCAATCCGTCAACCGGTGTTGCGCAGCCCAGCCGCAATACCTGCCACTGAAACCAGCAGGGCCAGCTCCAGCGGGCTGTCCAGACGCGCTTCGCGGTTGCGCGAGCGGGCCAGCAGTTCGGCCTGCAACAGGTGCAACGGGTCCAGATAGGTATTGCGCAGGCTGATGAATTCCAGCGTCTCGGGGCTGTGCGCCAGCAGCCGCTGCTGGCCGGTCAGGCCCAGCACCACCGCGCACGCCTGCGACAATAGGTCGCGTAAATGCGCCCCAAGATGCTGCAACGGCGCAGTGACCAGACGCTCATCGTAGAGCTGGGCGATATCACTGTCGGCCTTGGCCAGGACCATTTCCAGCATGTCGATCCGGGTACGGAAGAACGGCCAGTGCTCACGCATCTGCGCCAGCAGCTCGCCTTCACCGCGCTGCAGGGCATTGCCCAGCGCCGCCTCCCAGCCCAGCCAGGCCGGCAGCATCAGGCGGGTCTGGGTCCAGGCGAAGATCCATGGGATCGCCCGCAAGCTCTCCACCCCGCCTTCGCGGCGCTTGGCCGGACGGCTGCCCAACGGCAGACGCCCCAACTCCTGCTCCGGCGTAGCCTGACGGAAATACTCGACAAATTCAGGATGCTCACGCACCACTGCGCGGTAGGCCTTCACGCCGTCGTCGGCCAGGCGATCCATCAGGGCCCGCCAACCAGGCTCGGGCAGTGGCGGCGGCAACAACGTCGCCTCCAGCACCGCTGCCAGATACAGATTGAGGTTCTGCTCGGCGATCCCCGGCAGGCCAAACTTGAAGCGGATCATTTCGCCCTGTTCGGTGGTCCGGAACCGCCCCGCCACCGAGCCCGGTGGTTGCGACAGGATCGCCGCATGAGCCGGTCCGCCGCCACGTCCGACCGTACCGCCGCGGCCATGGAACAACAGCAACTCGACCTGTTGTTCGCGGCAGATATTCACCAGGGTTTCCTGGGCCCGGTACTGCGCCCAGGCCGCCGCGGTGGTGCCGGCGTCCTTGGCCGAATCGGAATAGCCGATCATCACTTCCTGCGGGCCGTGCAGGCGTGCGCGGTAACCCGGCAGCCCCAGCAGCCGCTCAAGCACAGGTCCTGCGTTATCCAGGTCGGCCAGGGTCTCGAACAGCGGCACCACGCGCATTGGCCGCAGCACGCCGGCCTCTTTGAGTAGCAGTTGTACCGCCAGCACATCCGAAGCCGCACCGGCCATGGAGATCACATAGGAGCCCAGTGATGCAGCCGGCGCTGCCGCCACTTCCCGGCAGGTGGCCAACACCTCGGCGGTCTCGGCAGCCGGCTTGAAATGAGCGGGCAACAACGGACGCCGGCTGCTCAGTTCCTGAGTGAGAAATTCGATGCGGGCGTCTTCGCTCCAGTCTTCATAACGGCCCAGCCCCAGGTAATCAGTGATCTCACTCATCGCCGCGCTATGCCGGCTGGAGTCCTGGCGCACGTCGAGCCTGACCAGGAACAGGCCGAAGGTCACCGCCCGACGCAGGCAATCAAGCAGCGGGCCATCGGCAATCACGCCCATGCCGCAGTCATGCAGCGACTGATAACACCGTTGCAGGGGTTCGAGCAGGTCGCGGTTGTCATGCAGCACCGCCTCTGGCGCGGGCTGGGGAACACTCAAGCAAGCATGCGCCCAATTGCGCGTGGCCCGCAGCCGCTCACGCAAGTGTTTGAGTTCGGCGCGGTAGGGTTCGGCGCTGTCGCCGACTCTGGCGCGCAGTTCAGGGCTGGCCTCTTGCATCGACAGGTCGGCGGCCAGGCTGTCGACGTCGCGCAGGTACAGATCGGCCGCCATCCAGCGCGCCAGCAGCAACACCTCCCGGGTCACACTGGCGGTGACGTTGGGGTTACCGTCACGGTCGCCGCCCATCCACGAAGCAAAGCGGATCGGCGCGGCGTCCAGCGGCAGCCGAAACCCGGTGGCGGCGTGCAGCGCCTGATCAGCCTTGCGCAGGTAACTGGGGATGGCTTGCCACAACGAATGCTCGATGACTGCGAAGCCCCATTTGGCTTCATCCACTGGCGTGGGCCGGGTACGGCGGATTTCTTCGGTGTGCCAGGCCTCAGCGATCAGCCGCTGCAGGCGGGTGACAATCTGTTCGTATTCCTGACTATTAAGGTCGCGGTGATCGAGCGCGGCCAGTTGATCGGCAATCGCATCGTACTTCTGGATCAGGGTGCGCCGCGCCACCTCTGTAGGGTGGGCGGTGAGGACCAGTTCGATGTCCAGCTTGCCCAACTGGCGGGCCAGCGCCTCGCTACTGTGCCCGGCCTGGGTGAGGCGCTCGAGCAACTCAGGCAATACCGTGCTTTCGAACGGCGCAGCCTGGCTGTCGTCGCGGCGGCGCAACAACTGGTACTGCTCGGCGATATTGGCCAGGTTGAGAAACTGGTTGAAAGCCCTCGCCATCGGCAGCAGCTCATCTTCCTCCAGACTGGCGACACTGGCAGTGAGCTGTTCGGCACCCTGTGCTGAACCACGACGGCCGGCCTTGGCGGCCTTGCGAATGCGCTCGATGGTGTCGAGAAAGTCCGCGCCGCGCTGCTCGCGAATCGTGTTGCCCAACAGTTCGCCCAGCAAGTGGACGTCTTCGCGCAAACGGGCATCTATATCGGCCATCCTGACTCCTCCCTACAGAGCACCTCTAAAAACTACCTGCGTTGCCATCGCCGCGTTGAAATCAGGCTCAAAATGCTCATTTACAACCCGTAAACTCCGCTTTCTCGCCTGATTTCGCCTTGCGCTGACCGCCTCGCCTACGTTTTTAGAGGCGCTCTAATGTTGTTGTTTGGCTGACAGTGCCGCAAAAAACCGCTGCTGCCAAACCCTTTGCGAACCCCCGACACATCGCAAGGGTCCAAAGGCAGTACCCGACACTCGTGGAGGCATCTTGATGAACAGTTTTCAGACCCTGCTCAGCGAATGGGAAGCCAAGGCCCGCCAACAGCACGAACGCAGTGAAGTGACCCTGAGCCTGTACCGTCACGACCTGGTGAAAATCAAGGCGCTGGCCGAAGCCTACGGCCTGGATGAAGCGACCATCACCGAAGGCCTGCTGCATGCGGCGCTTCAAGAAGCCGAAGCGGCCATTCCTTACGTGCAAGGTTCAGAGGTGATCCGCGTCGAAGAAGGCGAGCCGGTGTACGCCGATGCCGGCAAAACCCCGGCGTTCGTAGCCGCCGAGCAACGAATTCTCAGGTAACCCCCCGCGTCTTTTCCGAGCCCTCTGCCTGGAGGGCTTTTGGCGTTCACGGCACGCCACGCCGGTGATTTCCTGCCCCGAAAAAGCTGTCCGGGCAGCCTGGAAAAATCTCTGAACTATTTAAAAAAGCCACAGGTCCGACCCATTAGCCATTACAGGAACAGACCGCAGGTAACAGGCGCCCAAGCGTCGCTTGCCTCACTTCCCGGCCGCCACTGTCATGGATAACCAAGCACTTGGAGTTAAACAATGGAGTTGATGACCATGAACAACCTCACTGCCAAAACCCCGTTCGCACGTCTGCGTGGGCTGAAACTGGCTGCGTTGGCCCTGGGTAGCTCTCTGGTACTGGCCGGCTGTGCCGGCAACCCGCCGTCGGAACAGTACGCAGTCACCCAGTCTGCGGTGAACAGCGCAGTCAGCGCCGGTGGCACCGAGTTCGCAGCAGTGGAAATGAAATCCGCGCAAGACAAGCTGCGCCAGGCCGATGTGGCCATGCAGGATCACAAGTATGACGAAGCACGCCGTCTGGCCGAGCAGGCCGAGTGGGACGCGCGCGTTGCCGAACGCAAAGCCCAGGCCGCCAAGGCCCAGAAAGCCGTGCAGGACGCTCGCCAAGGTGTGAACGAACTGCGTGAAGAAAGCCAGCGTCAGATCCAGTAAGCCGCTCCCTTTCGCATTTTCACGTATTCGCCATTGATTTAAGGACGACCAAACCATGCGCAAACAACTGATGATCCCTGCCCTGCTGGCCGTGAGCGTTGCCCTGGGGGCCTGTGCTACCAAGCCGAACCCAAGCCTGGAGCAAGCGCGTACCAACTTCTCTGCGCTGCAAAGCAACCCTGAAGCGGCCAAGGTTGCAGCCCTGGAAACCAAGGACGCCAACGACTGGCTGACCAAGGCCGACAAAGCCTTCCGTGACGGCGAAGACGCCAAGAAGGTCGATCAGCTCTCGTACCTGACCATTCAGCGTATCGAAGTGGCCAAGCAGACCATCGCCTTGCGTACCGCTGAAGCCGATCTGCAGAAAGCCGGCGCCGAACGCGCCAAGGCTCGTCTGGATGCGCGCGACGCGCAGATCGCCAAACTCAAGGAAAGCCTCAACGCCAAGCAGACCGAGCGCGGTACGCTGGTGACCTTCGGTGACGTGTTGTTCGACTACAACAAGGCCGAACTCAAGCCGGGTGCACAGGGCAACATTGCCAAGCTGGCCGGCTTCCTGCAGGAAAACCCGGACCGCAAAGTGATCGTCGAAGGCTACACCGACAGCACCGGCTCCGCTGGCTACAACCAGGAACTGTCCGAGCGCCGTGCCAATTCGGTGCGCGCAGCACTGGTGCGTGCCGGTGTAGACCCGCTGCGCATCGTCGCTCAGGGCTATGGCAAGGAATATCCGGTGGCCGACAACACCAGCAATTCCGGCCGCGCCATGAACCGTCGTGTGGAAGTCACCATCTCCAACGACAACCAGCCAGTCGCGCCACGTTCGACCCTGCGCTGATCGTTTGAGGTGAGTTAACCAAAGCCCCGCCAGCCCTGGCTTGCGGGGCTTTTTTGTGGATGTCATGTCGAGCACAGGTACGCGACGGTCGCAATCGCGCTGGACTTCATGGCCCCTGCTTAAGCACCGTGTTTCAACCCGCGCCACGGCGTGTGCAATTCGCTTGATCGGAGATCGCAATCAGCTATGGCCCAGAAGAACGAGCCAACCCCAAAATCCGCCCTCAACCCACCGGTGTTCTGGATTTCGGCAGTCCTGCTTCTGCTGCTGGTGCTGTTCACCAGCGCCTTTCAGAGCACCGCGCAGACCATGTTCAGCCTGATCCAGAACTGGATCATCACCAATGTCAGCTGGTTCTACATCCTCGCGGTCGCAATCATCCTCTGCACCGTGGTGTTTCTCGGCATCAGCCGCTATGGCGACATCAAGCTCGGTCCGGACCACAGCACCCCCGACTACAGCAGCACCACCTGGTTTGCCATGCTGTTCTCGGCCGGCATGGGCATCGGTCTGATGTTTTTCGGCGTCGCCGAGCCGGTGATGCACTTCATCAACCCACCCTACGGTGACGGCTACAGCGTGGCGGCGGCGCGCGAGTCGATGGAGATCACGTTCTTCCACTGGGGTCTGCACGCCTGGGCGATCTACGCCATCGTGGCGCTGATTCTGGCCTACTTCAGTTACCGTCATGGCCTGCCGTTGACCCTGCGCTCAGCGCTCTACCCGCTGATCGGCGAACGCATCAACGGCCCGATCGGCCATGCCGTGGATATCTTCGCGATCATCGGTACGGTGCTGGGGGTGGCCACTTCGCTGGGCTTCGGCGTCGCGCAGATCAATACCGGCCTGAACGCCATGTTCGGCTTACCGGTGAGTACCGGCGTACAGATTGTGCTGATCATCGGTACGACGGCACTGGCCACCCTGTCGGTGGTTTCAGGCCTGGACAAAGGCATCCGCCGCCTCTCGGAACTGAACCTGGGGCTGGCCGTGTTGCTGTTGCTGATGGTGGTGCTGTTAGGCCCCACGGTGTTGATCCTGCAAACCTTCGTGCAGAACACCGGCGGTTACCTCAGCGACATCGTCAGCCGCACCCTGAACCTGTATGCCTATGAGCCGTCCGACTGGATCGGCGGCTGGACCCTGTTCTACTGGGGCTGGTGGCTGGCCTGGTCGCCGTTCGTGGGCCTGTTCATCGCGCGCATTTCCCGCGGCCGGACGATCCGCGAGTTCGTCACCGGCGTGCTGCTGGTGCCGACCGCCTTCACCCTGTTGTGGATGACCGTGTTTGGCAACACCGCAATTCACCTGATCCTCGATGAGGGCATGGCCGACCTGGCCGCTGCCATCGACAAAGACACCGCGCTGGCGTTGTTTGCCTTCTTGCAGCACTTCCCGTTCGCCAGCCTCATTTCGGTATTGGCGATCATCATGGTGGTGGTGTTCTTCGTCACCTCGGCTGACTCCGGGGCCATGGTGGTCGATATGCTGGCCTCGGGCGGCAATGACCACACCCCGGTGTGGCAACGGATCTTCTGGGCGGCGAGCATGGGCCTGGTGGCCATCGCCCTGTTGCTGGCCGATGGCTTGAAGGCGTTGCAGACAGCGACGATCGCCAGTGCCTTGCCGTTCACCATTGCCCTGCTGTTCAGCATGCGCGGCCTGCTCAAAGCGCTGAAGCTCGACGCGACCAAACGCGGCCTGCGCCACTACAGTATCTCGGCGTCCACCGCCCGTACCCCCGGCAGTTGGCAGCGGCGCTTGCGCAACATGGCGATGTTCCCGCGTCGCGCCCACGTGGTGCGCTTTATCAGCGAAGTGGCCAAACCGGCCTGTGTATCGGTGGCCGAAGAGTGGCGTCGCCAGGGCTATGCCTGCCAGGTGGACGACGGTGAGGATGGCAGTGTAAGGCTGACCGTCGGCCCGCTGGACAACCCTGAATACCTGTATGCGGTGATTCCCAAGGCCTATGCGATGCCCAGTTTCGTGATGGGTGATACCCAGAGCGAAGAGCGCAAGTACTTCCGCGCCGAAGTGCACCTGCGCGAAGGCGGCCAGGACCATGATGTGATGGGCTGGTCACGCGAAGACGTGATCGGCGACATCCTCGACCAGTACGAGCGGCACATGCACTTCTTGCATCTGGTCGGTGACTGAACCGAATCAGGGCGCGGCCTGGGCCTGGTAAATAACCTCGCTCAGCCCATCGCCATCAACAACCGCGCAAAATCACAATGCTGGCTGGCCAGTTCGACGATGTGCGGGTTGATGCCATGGCGGCGATCTGCACGGTAGATCGCGGCGTATTGAATGGGGGGCAGTTCAGGCAGGGTGCGCACCACTTGCAGCACCCCGCGTCCGGTCAGGTGTGACAAGCAGTTCTGCGGCAGATAACTCACACCGATACCAGAGATGGTCAGGCCGACCTGCACCAGCAGATTGTGGCTGGTCAGCGTACGTGGCAACTGAATGTCGTGCAGGGCCAGCCAGCGCTCATAGATCAGCCCGGTGCCGGAGCTTGCCCCCTGGGTCAGCACGGTCACCTGTGCCAGCTCGGTCAGGTCCACCGTGCGGTCAGCCGGCAGCATGCCCGGTGCGCACATCCAGGTGTTGTCGACGCTCTGCAGCGGGACCGAGACAAAGCGTACATCGTCGAGCACATCTGGCATCACGATCACGTCCAGTTGATCGCCCTCCAGCTTGCGCAACAGCTCGCTGCTCAGTTCGACAGTAGGCTCGATCTGCACCTTGGGATAAGCCTGGCGAATCGCGTCGATGAACGCCGGCAGCCAGGTCAATGCAGTCAGCTCGGTCACCCCCAGGCGCAGGCGGCGCACCAGCACGTTCTGCGAGCTGATGCGCTCAAGCAGCACGTCGCGGCGCTCCAGCAACTCGCGGGTACAGTCGAGCAGTTCGGCACCCTTTTCTGTCAGCCGGGCGTTGCGTTTGCTGCGGTCGAACAGTTGAACCTCAAAGGTGTCTTCCAGCTCCTGAATGCGTTTGGAAATGGCTGACTGTGACATGTTCAGATGATTGGCGGCAGCTTCGAAACTGCCGGTTTCGGCAATCCAGAACAGCGCTTCCATCTGCTTGAAAGTGACCACCCGGTGCGCTCCTGGACGTCTTTACATTCATTTTAGTGATGGTTAATCAGCGAAAAATATCGCTAAAAGTATTTATACGCCAGCCCTACCATCCGGACCACAGCCTTGATCGGCGCTCACCCAACCGGAGGTTCTCATGTCATTACCCGGCACCCGCATCCTGCCTTCGCCACCGCTGGCCTCCAGCGCGGTGGTTCAAGCCCTGCACAATGTGGTCACCCCGCACATCAGCGACAATCTGGGCCGGCACATTGGTGCCCGTGGCCTGACCCGCTACAACCGCTCCGGCAAGCTGGTGGGTACCGCACTGACGGTCAAGACCCGCCCCGGCGACAACCTGTACATCTACAAGGCGCTGACCCTGCTGCAGCCCGGCCATGTGCTGGTGGTGGACGGCCAGGCCGATACCACCAACGCCATGATCGGCGAGCTGATCAAGCTGTATGCGCTGCAGCGCGGCTGCGTGGGCTTCGTGATCGACGGTGCGATCCGCGATGTCGCCAGCTTCGAAGACGTGCCCTGCTATGCCCGTGACGTGGTGCACTGCGGCCCGTACAAGACCGGCCCTGGCGAAATCAACGTACCGGTGTCGATTGGCGGCATGATCATCGAACCGGGCGACCTGATCGTCGGCGACGAAGACGGCCTGGTGGCCTTCCCGCAGGCACTGGCTGACGACGTCCTGCGCGCAGCGGCCCGGCATGCCGAGTTCGAAGAAGCAGTTAAAGCCGAGATCGCCACCGGCAACCCCAGTCAATCGTGGATCGAAGCCCCACTGAAGAAATTCGGTCTGCTGGAGAACGCCCTGTGAGCCACGCTTTTCTCTCCCGGCGCCTGCTGGACATCCAGCCCTCGCCGAGCATCGCCGCCAACGCGCTGGTCAGCCAGTTGCGCGCCGAAGGTCGCGATATCTTGACATCCTCCCCGGCCTGAAGGCCGGAGATTCCTGCGGCGCTCAGGCACGGCATCGAGCCGCCCCTGAGTCGCTTCGGTGGGTTCCTGCTGCTGGCGCCATGACCTCTGCGCTCACTTCACAGGCTAACCGGGCGTGTCCCGCCCTTAGTACATTCATCGCGCCGACCACATCGGCGTTGCCTTCGAAACCACATCCCACGCACCTGAACAGCGCTTGCGTCTGGCGGTTGGCCGCCGACACATGGCCGCAACTGGGGCACGTGCGGCTGGTATCTCGCGGCGGCACGGCAATCAGCCAGCCGCCGCGCCACGCCAGCTTGTAGTCCA
>NZ_JAMYDZ010000047.1:0-19063 GCF_024129905.1 Pseudomonas sp. 21LCFQ010
CGGCGGCGATGTTGGCCAGCAACTCGCCAGTGGCCGGGTTAGTGGTGGCGAAGGTATTGCCCGACAGCGCATCGCGGAATTCACCGTTGATGAATGCCTGGGTCGGGAATTTCAATTCAGCGGCCAGTGCCTTGTATTGGTCTTTGCTCAGCAGCTCGGCCATCTCAGGCACCTCCGGTGATTTGCGCGATGTTGCGCTTGAGGGTGCTGACCACCTCGCTCAGCGCTTGTTTCTCGGCGTCGCTCAGGCCTTGCAGCGGCGCACGCACACCACCGGATTTCAGGCCTTGCAGCTCGCTGCCGTACTTGATCGACTGGACGAACTTGCCGTTTTCCAGGAAATCCATCAGCGGCATCAGTTCAGCCATGATCCGACGGCCCTTGTTGAAGTCTTTCTCGATCACACAGGCCTCAAACAGCGCCACGTGCTCACGCGGGATGAAGTTGGAGCCGGCGCAAACCCAGCTCTGCGCGCCCCAGGCAAAGAACTCCAGGGCCTGGTCGTCCCAGCCGCACGACAGCGCGATGTTGGGGTACTTCACCGCAGTGCGGTGCAGGCGGTTCATGTCGCCCGAGCTTTCCTTGATGGCGATGATGTTTTGCACATCGGCCACCGCATCGAAGAACTCGTCGTCCATGGCCACGCTCATGCGGCCTGGGTAGTTGTAGAGCATGATCGGCAGGCCGGCAGCGCGGTCCACGGCTTTGACGTGAATAGCGATTTCCTGCTGGGTCGGCAGTGCGTAAGGCGGGGTGCCGACCAGCAGCGCGTCAGCCTTGATCGACTTGGCGTGTTCGGCATAGGCCACCGAGTCTTCGGTGCGAATCGCGCCGGTGCCGATGATCAGTGGCAGGCGGCCGTTGATCACGTCCTTGGCCTGGGCTGCCAGGTCGAAGCGCTCCTGGCTGGTGTGCGCGTAGTACTCACCGGTGGAGCCGCCAATGATGATGCCGTGCACCTTCTGAGCGATCAGGTATTCCAGAACCTCGGCAAAGGCCGAAGCGTCGATCGAGCCGTCAGCCTTGAGCGGGGTGATGGCCGGAGTGTAGATGCCTTCGAATTTCATGGGGTTAACCTCCACGGGGTAAGACGCCGCGCTCATCGGCGCGGCGGGTTGTTTTCAGGACAGCGAAGCCGCCTGCTGCAGGTTCAGCGAGCGGGTTTCAGGGGCAAGAGCAAGGGAGAACAGCAGCCCGACCAGGGTCACGGCAGCGGCGGCATACATGGTGAAACCGATGCCGTAGCTGTCGAGCGCCATAGGCACCAGCCAGGTGCCGACCGCCGCACCGACCCGCGACAGCGAGGTGCCGACGCCGACCGCGCAAGCGCGGATTTCGGTCGGAAACAGCTCATTGGGGTAGACCAGTTGTAGCACCTGGGCGCCGCCGATAAATAGCGCGTACGCACCGAATAATGTAAGGATCAGGACCTGCGAAGCGTCGTGACAAGCGGCCAGGCCCAGCAGCGCGATACCCGAGAGCAGGAAGCTATAGATCAGCATGCTGCGCCGGCCCATGCTGTTGATCAGGTTGGTGGCGATGATGCAGCCGATCACGAACAGGAAGGTGATGATGATCGAACCAAAGGCCGCCCAGTCACCCTTGAGGTTCAACGCCGCCAGCACCGTCGGCGCGAAGGCGTACACGGCAAACACCGGTATCACCGAGCAGCTCCAGAACATCGCGACGAACAACATGCGCTTGCCATAGCCCGAATGCAGCAGGTTGAGTACCGAGAGTTTTTTCTCTTTCGGTTGCTCAGGCAGGTTCTGCAACGAGAAGTCCGGGCCGTAGACCTGTTTGATAATTGCCTCAGCTTCGCCGGGCCGGCCTTTACCGAGCAGCCAGCGCGGCGACTCGGGGGTCCCCAGACGCACCAGAAACAGCGCCGCACCAATGATTGCCGAGCTGGCCAGCACCAGACGCCAGCCTTCTTCGCCACCGTGCCGCAAGATAACGTCACCGGACAGATAGGCCGTCGCAGCACCGGCGAACCACAGGATGGTCAGGGTCGCCAGACGCGGGCCGCGGTATTTTTTGGGCAGGAATTCGACCAGCAGCGAGGTGGCCACCGGGTACTCGATGCCCACCGCCACGCCGATCATGAAACGCAGCAGGAACAGGGTCAGTTCCGACTCGACCCACAACTGCGCCACCGAGGCCAGCACGAACAGGGTCGGGCCGACGAAGAAAATGCGTTTGCGACCGAACCGATCGGTCAGCCAACCACCGAAAAAGCCGCCGAAGAAAATGCCGATCAGTGCCGAGGCGGCGATCATGCCTTGCCAGAACGCACTCAGGCCCAGTGCCGCCGTCATCTGCAGCATGCACACGCCGATGATGCTCAGAACGTAACCATCGACAAACGAGCCACCACCGGAGCGGACCGTCAGCAGCTTGTGGAACGAGTTGAGCGGTACGTCCTCGATTGAGGTATGGGGCATTGTCATTATTGTCTCCAAAAACCGTTAATTCAGGCCGAACGCACCCGTAAAGCCGAACAGCGGTTCAGCCCTGAAAATCCGTCATGCCTTGTGAATCCGTGGAACCGGCCGTCTGGACGACCGTTGAGGCGAGCACACGATCTCCCCGCCTGCACGCTTAGCTTTCCCGTCCTGCCCGGTACTGCCCCCACATCAGGTTGAAGTTCACCCCTGCCGAGAGAAACGGCTCTGGCGGGTTGCGGTTCGGACCCGGCGAACCCAGCAGGTAATCGGTCAGGTCGTTGCGCTGGCCGGCCAGCCAGTTGGCCAGCAAGGTGCCGGTCACTGTGCCGCGGGTGATGCCCAGGCCGTTACAGCACAGCGCACCGAAAACGTTGGGCGCCAGCTCGCCGAAGTGCCCGGCGTGGTTGCGCGACAGCGCCAGGGCACCGCCCCAGGTGTATTCGAAATCGACCTGCGGCAGCATCGGAAAACGCGCCGCGAACGACGCACGGTGGCGGTTGACGAAGCGCTGCAGAGACTTCTGGTTGGCACGGCCGTCCGGGTTGAAGCTGAAACTGTTGCGGATCAGCAGACGGTTGTCCGGCGTGCGCCGCACGGTGGTGCCGAAGGTGTCGGCCGGAATCACGCCCCAATAGGGTTTGCCGCCCAGCCGCTGCTGTTCTTCGTCGGTCAGGGTGCGGGTGATGCTGGCGTAGGTGAACACCGGCAGCATGCGGCCTTTGAGAAAGCCAAAGCTCATGCCGAACGCATTGTTGGTCAGCACCAGTTTGTCGGCGGTGATACTGCCGTGGGCATGGCGCAGCACAATCTTGTCGCCGTACTCCACATCGGTGATCGGCGTGTGTTCATACAAGGTGACGTTGGCCGGCAACGTGTCGGCCAGGCCTTTGACCAGCGCTGAAGGCTGGATCAGCACCGTGCCCGGAGTGAACAGCGCCTTGCGATAGAAATGCGTGCCGATGTGCGCAGGGATGTCGGCTTGCTCGATCACCTCGTAAGGCTGGCCGAGCTTGTCCAGACCACGACGGTAGGCATCCAGCACTGCAATACCACGGTCTTCCACTGCCGCCTGATACTTGCCGCAGGCTTTCATCTGGCAATCGATGCCATGCTGCTCGACCACCTCACGCAGCAACGACTGGCCGGTGAGGTTGAGCTTCATGTTGATATTGGCGGTGTCCAGATCACCGATGTAGTCATCGGCGCCAATGTCGTGGGGCAGGTCGATGGCGAACCCGGCGTTACGCCCGGAGGTGCCAAAACCCACTTCCTGGGCTTCGACCAGCACGATTTCGTCATTGGGAAAATTCAGCGCCAGTTGCCGGGCAGCCGCCAGCCCGGTAAAGCCGGCCCCCACCACCACCCAGCGTGCGGAACTCTTGCCGGCATGTGCAGGCTTTGGCTGGCGCTTGCGGCTGAGGTGATACCAACCGCAGGTGGTATCGTCTGCGGGCAGATGAGTTACTTTCGTCATTGCTGGGACCTGCGCTTTATTGTTCGATTGGTCTGGCCTGCTATGCCGCCAGGTGTCGCTACTCAATAGGTAAACGCCACCGAAGCGGCCATGGGTGTGGCGTATTCGGCCATGCGCCGTCTGGACAGCTCGAAATGCTCGCCCACCACCACCGCTGCCCTGGCGGCGTCGCGCTGCTCGATGGCTTCGATCATCTGGTCATGCTGCTCGCAGGCCAGTTGCAGGTCGCGCTGCATGTCATCGGTACTGGGGTGGCGGTAGAAAATCCGCCCGAGCCGCGCATGGTCGATCAGCAAGCGGCGCAGGCTGGGCAGCAAATAATCGTTGTGGGCCATCTTGCCGATTTCGAGATGGAAGGCATCGTTGTGGATAACCCGCGCATCGACGTCGTTGTCCACGATGGCCTGGCGAAACTGTTGCTGAATGCCTTTGAGCACCCCGATCTGCGCTGCACTGGCATGACTGGCCGCCAGTTGCGTGGTGGCGCTGTAGATCAGCGGCGCGGCCAGAAAAAAGCCGCGCAGCGACTCATGGCCCATTGAAGCGACCCGCGGTGCGCGTTGGGTTTCCAGCTCGATGTAGCCTTCGGCGGCAATCTGGCGCAGCAGCTCACGCACTGGCGGACGTGACAGACCGAACTCGTTGCCTAGCAACAGTTCATCAATGACCTGACCCGGAATCAGCTCCATGTTGAGGATGCGGCGACGCAGTGCATCGCCCAAGGCAGCCTTACGGTCCTGGGGAGCGTCGGCGCTGGATTGATCGACTTCGGAACAGGCTTTCATGATGATTATTCTGCTGGTCGCGGAGCAATGTCTACAATTTGTCTAACAAATATAAGAGCCTGTAAGACAATGTGTCTACACCGTTTTGCACGGGTGTCGCTCCCAGACAACAGCGCTTCTTGCCGAAGCCTGTCAAACCACTGAAAAATCAGCAGGTCGCTGAAAAAAGCCGCTCATCGATGTCGGTTTTGGAGCGTTTTCAGCGCGGACTGAAGCGCTTTTCAAACTGCCCGGCACCGGCTTTGAGCAGGCCGGCCTGCACCAGCAAGGGAGTAATGGCCGCGTCAGGCTGTACCTGACCGCTGAGCTGCAGGCGTTGCTGCACAGGTTGCATACGGGCCTGCAGGCGATGTTCACCAGCGCGCTCGATCTCGGCCAGCAGTTGCAGGCCTTGCTGGCAATTGGCCGAGATCCGGGCACTGCCCAGGGTCAACGACCAGGGCGCCAGCATCGCGAGCTGCTGCCCGCTCAGTTCACCCTGGCTGCCGATACAACGGCTGCCGCGCGCCTCGAATTGCAGCGCGCCTTGCCACTGGCCATCGAGCAGGTAGTCGCTGCGGGTCGTGGCCTGCACCGGCGCAGGTTGCAAACGGGCTTGCCAGCGCCACGGCCAGCCCTCGACACGCAAGGCCCAGGCTTGCTGCTGAAGGCCGGCATCGACCTGTAATTGACGCTGCAACGGACGCAGTTGCCAGCTCAACGGCCCGAACACACCCAGCCGCTCGATACGCCCATGCCACAAGCTGCCGCTGACCTGCTCAGGCTGCCAGCCCGGCGCCCAGTCGAACCCGCGCAACACCCAACTGGCGGGCAGCTTGACCAGCAGGGTCAGGGCGAACACCAGCACACCTGCGCACCACAGGCCACGACTCAAGGCTGCGCCCCGCTGCGGCTGACATCCAGATTGAACACCAGCCCTGCACCGCTCTGCTCCAGGCTCCAGCGCAGCGGCCGGGCACCCTGCTCCTGAACACCGCGCATCAGTTGCGCAAGCTTCTCGGCGCGCGACACCTCGCCGCGCACCTGCCAGACTTCGCCACGCTGTTCGACGGCGGTCAGGGTCACGCCACGGGCGCTGGCCAGTGCCTGCCAGCGCTCATTGCTCAACCCGTCGCCGCGCTGCAACAGCCGCGCCTGACCGGCCAGTGCCTGCCATTGCTGCACGGACCGGACATAGTCGACCAACGGCCGACCCAGCAACACCAGCACCAGCGTCAACACCACCACCCAACCGCCCAGCAACAGATAACGGCGCGGCGCGGGCAGCGCGGCATAGCCTTGGGTCAGGCGCTGCAACAGATCCTTCATGGCTGGGCTCCCAGATCGAAACGCACGGTCAGCAACGCACCGTTTTCACTCGGCTCGGCACTGGCGGTGGCGCCAGCCGCTTTCGCCAGGCTTTGCCAATGGTCGGCCGCTGGCCGCGTGGCATTGCCACTCAACACCAGCCGCCAGGTACGGCCATCGAAGTAACTGCCTGATACGCCCCAGCCCTGCTGGCTGCCCAGCCAGTTGCCGATGGCCTGTTCAAGCATCACCAGTTGCTCTTGCCGCACCCGCCAGTCGGTCTGTTCGCTCTGTAAGCGCGCCAGCTCACGACTGGCCTGACGGGTATTGGCCAGCGGACCGGTCAGCGCCTGGACCTCGGCCTTCCAGCCCGGCACCTGACCGAGCCACTGCACCAGGCTCAGGCTTGCCCAGCCAAGGCCCAACACCGTGGCCAGCGCCAGCAGACGGCGTTGCACAGGATTGAACAGCGCGGTTCTAGCGCGCCGCACTTGGCGCACGTCCAACAGGTTCGGCAAGCGCTGTAAATCCGCGTACTGCGGCGGCCAGTCGCCGTGCATGCAGGCATCGCTGCGCCAGCCTTCAGGCGGCTCGCCCAGCGCGTCTGGCCACACCAGCCATTGCTGGCGTCCTTGCTCATCGGCGCGCACCAGGTAGCGCGCATCATCGCGAACCCAGCAACGCACCTCACCAGCACCTGCCAGGGGCATCAGTTGCAGCTCGGCCCACAGAGACTCAGGCGTGATACCCAATTGCTCGGCCTCGCTCAGCCATTGCTGAACCTGCGTCTTGTTGACCACCAGCAATTGCAGGTGCCCGGCGCTGCGCGCCAGGCAATGCACCTGCACCTGCTCCGGCGGTTGCTGCAACTGGTCTTCAAGCAACAACGGCCATTCATGACGCTTGAGCCCAGGTGGCGCTGCGACCTGAAAGTGGCTGCAATGCATCGCCGGAATCAGCAGCGCCACCCGTGCCGCTTGCAAAGTATCGGCCGGTGGCGGCCAGCTGCCCTGTTGATTACCCGGTACACGCCGCCACTGCCAGCCGCCAGCTTCGGGGCGTACCAGCAGCCAGGCACATGGCTTGCGGCGGCCGGGCGACAGGCGCTCAAACTGATTAATGAGGGCTGTTTTCAAGGCGTGAGATCCGCAAGATTAAAGGTGCATACATAAGGTGACCCCTGATAGTCGAACGCCAGCCGCACGCCGCGCGTCGGTGATGCGGCGACGCTGGAAGGGAACGCCAGCCAGCGATTGCCCTGATAGAAACTCCACTGCACCCGGTCGACGCCCTCCAGTTGCTCACGGCGTTGCCAGCGCGGCGCAGCAACCGCGTACAAGTCTTGCGAAGTGGCTACGCTCAGGCGCCTCTCGCGTTGTTCATACAACAGCCGCTGACGCTCCTGACGCGACGCAGCGCCCGCCTCGGGCCAGGCGCTGAGCGCCACCCAATCCAGTTGGTTGGCAGCGGGTTGCCAGTCCAGCGCGTGCAGCGGCAACGGCAAACGCTGTTCATAAAGCTGGCGCACGATCAGGCTGTCGAAACGCCGCTCCAGCGCCAGGCAGAACTCCAGCACCTGTGGTTGCTCGCTCGCCTCGCCCAGCCGCTCACGGACCTTGCTCCAACCGTTGACCAGCGCCGCCAGCACCACACCCAGTACGGCGGTCAGCGCCAGCGCCACCAGCAGCTCGATCAAGGTCAGGCCGCGCGCATGCTTCATCGTGGCCGTACCAGAAACAGGCTGAACTGGCCCAACGGCTCACGCTCGTCGCGACTGGCGAACAACCTCAGTTCACCACGGCGCAGGTCTCGCACGCCGGTCATGCCCAGCTCCAGACGCCAGTGGCAGGTCTGGTTGCCCTGCTGCAACTGGCCCTGCACCTGATTAGCCGCCGGCCAGTACTGCTCGACACTGAAACGTGCTTCCAGCTCCCGGGCGCACAGGCTGCCGAGCCGATGCTGCTGCACCGCCTGATGCACCGCGATACGCTGGCGCAGCATCTGGCTGACCATCACCGTCATCACCGCAGCAATACCCAGTGCGACCATGACTTCCAGCAAGGTGAAGCCGCGCTGCCGTTTCAATGCGCTACTCACAAGGCATCGCCTCGCAGCAGCCGGTTGTCACTGCCCCAGCGCCAATTCTGCTGCCCGTCCGGCCATTGCCAGCGCAAATTCACCGGGCTGGCGACACCGGCCGGGGTGAAGATCACCCGAGGTTCACCGGAAGCTGGCCAGTCGGCACGCAACGCCTGCGGCCAGGCCGATGGCCGCCAAGGCTCAACCCGCCACTGGCCCTGCTGCCAGCGGACGAACTCGGGCTGGCGGCCATTCCAGCGCAAGCCGCTCAACTGCCCGCTATGCCGGGCCACGGCCGCCTGCTGCTGCGCCTGGGCGGCCAACTGGTCCAGCGCCTGTAATGCGGCGCCCGGCCCGCCATTGAGCCAGGCCACACTCAGGCCACTGAACAGGCCGACGATCAACAGCACGACCAGCAGTTCCAACAGCGTGAAGCCGCAGCTGCGCGTCACCGTTACAGGCTCCAGTTACCAATGTCGCTGTCGGTGCCTTCGCCGCCCTCGACACCGTCGGCGCCCAGCGAATAGATGTCGATGCGCCCGTGCTGGCCCGGTGCACGGTAGCGGTACGGGTTGCCCCACGGATCATCCGGCAGGCGACGAATGTAACCATCGGCGCGCCAGGCACGGGCCAGCGGCTCTACGCTCGGCGCCTTGACCAGTGCGCCCAGGCCCTGCTCGCCGCTGGGGTAACGCAGGTTGTCGAGGCGGTACATGTCCAATGCCTGCTCCAGAGTCGACAGGTCGGCCAGCACTTTCTGGCGCATGGCCTTGTCCTGGTTGCCGAGCACGCTGGGCGCGACCACGGCGATCAGCAGGCCGATGATGAAAATCACCACCATGATTTCCATCAGGGTGAAACCGCGCTGGTTGCGGGAACGTGGCATAACAAAAGTCTCCATGAATCAGAAGGACAGGCCCTGGTTGAGCTGCATGATCGGCAGCAGCACGGCGAGGACGATAAACAGCACCACCGCGCCCATCACCAGGATCATCAGGGGTTCGAACAGCGCCATGAGTGTGTCGACCTGGCGGGTGAAGCCACGCTCCTGGTTATCCGCGACCCGTTCGAGCATGTCGGGCAGCGTGCCGCTGGCCTCGCCGCTGGCAACCATGTTCAACAGCAGCGGCGGGAAGTGCCCGGCGCCGGTCAAGGCACGGTGCAGGCTGACCCCGCCTTCGACCTGGGCCTGGACGCTCTGCAACGCGCGATGCACCTCGCGATTACCGACCGTGGCGGTGGCGACCTGTAAAGCCTCCAGCAGCGGCACGCCGCTGCCGGCCAGAATCGCCAGGCTGCGCGCCAGCCGGGCGCTTTCCAGCACACCTAGCAGCTCGCCGACCTGGGGCCAGCGCAACAGCGAGCGGTCCAGGCGCAACCGCCAGTGCGGCTTGCGCAACAACCAGCCAGCGCCCGCACCACCGAGCACCAGCAGCCCGAGCAACCACGGGCCGGCCCACACCAAAGCGTCACTCAGGCCGATCAGCAGCCGGGTCACCAGCGGCAGGGTCTGGCCGCTGTGGTTGAACTGTTCGGTGAGCTTGGGCACCACGAAGGTCATCAAGCCCATCACCACCGCCAGCGAAACCAGCATCAGCACGGCGGGATAAATCATCGCGGTGCGCGCCTTGTGGCGCTGGCGCTGGACCTGCTCCAGATGCTCGGCCAGACGCTCCAGCACCGGCGCCAGCTTGCCGGAGCGTTCGCCGGCCTCAACCAGCGAGCAATACAGGCCATCGAACAGGCCACCCTGACGGCGCAGGCTCTGGGCCAGACTGTGACCTTCAGCCAGCGAGCCACGCACCGCCACCAGCAGGTTGCGAATCGCTGGCTGTGCCAGTTGTCGCTCCAGCGTGCCCAGCGCATCGACCAGCGCAATGCCGGCGCTGGACAGGGTCGCCAGTTGCCGGGTCAGTTCACATAGCTGGCCATGATTGAGCCGCTGGCTGCGCGGCAGCCGGGTGCTGGCAGCCTGCACCTGCAGGCTGCGGGCGAACAGGCCCTGTTCGCGCAGCAACTGCCGGGCATGCCGTTCGTTCTCGGCTTGCAGGCTGGCTTTGCGCAGACGGCCGGCCTGGTCCAGCGCCTGATAGGAATAAGTCGGCATCGGTCAGCCCCGTACCGCGCGCAGCACTTCGGCCAGGCTGGTCTGGCCGCTGCGCAGGCAATCGCTGGCCATTGCCGCGAGGGTCTGGCGCTTGCCCTTGAGGTAATCGTGCATCGCCACCTCACTGGCGCCGTCGTAGAGCAGGCGAATCAGGCCGTCGTCCAGTTCGATGAACTCATACAGGCCAATTCGCCCGTCGTAGCCACTGCCTTGGCACTGCTCGCAGCCGACGGGATGGTAGCTGTGGGTCAGCTCGGCCAGTTCCGGCCATAGTTCGCGCTCGGCCGGCTGCAAGGGCTGCGCGGTCGCACAGTGGCACAGCCGACGTACCAGCCGCTGGGCCATCACGCCCTTGAGGCTGGAGGCAATCAGAAACGGCTCGACCCCCATGTCCCGCAAGCGTGTCACCGCCCCCACCGCGCTGTTGGTGTGCAGCGTTGAGAGCACCAGATGCCCGGTCAGGCTGGCCTGCACGGCGATCTGTGCGGTTTCCTGGTCGCGGATTTCACCGAGCATGATCACGTCCGGGTCCTGACGCAGAATCGCCCGCAGACCACTGGCGAAGGTCAGCCCGGCGCGCGGGTTGATCGCGGTCTGGCCGATGCCGGTGATCGCGTATTCCACCGGGTCTTCGACGGTGAGGATATTGCACGAGCCGTCATTGAGACTGTTGAGGCTGGCGTACAGCGTGGTGGTCTTGCCCGAGCCGGTCGGCCCGGTGCTGAGCACGATACCGTTGGGTCGTGCCAGACAGGCGCGCAAGCCGCGCTCGACAGCTGCGGGCATGCCGAGGTTGGCAAGGTCCAGCAGGCTGGCCTGCTTGTCCAGTACCCGCATCACCACCCGCTCGCCGTGAATGCCCGGCAAGGTCGAAACCCGGATGTCGACTTCACGGCCTGCGGCGCGCAGGGTGATACGGCCATCCTGGGGCTGGCGCTTTTCGGCGATGTCCAGCCGCGCCATGACCTTGATCCGCGACACCAGCATGGCCGACAAGGCCCGCGGCGGACGCAGCACTTCGCGCAGATGACCATCGACCCGCAAACGGACCACCAGGCTGGCTTCAAAGGTCTCGACATGAATGTCCGAAGCCTGTAGCCGCAGCGCTTCGCCAAACAGGCCGTTGATCAGGCGGATCACCGGCGCGTCGTTGTCGTTTTCCAGCAAGTCCTCGATCTTCGGCAACTCGCTCATCAGGCTGTCGAGATCGACCTGGGCGCCGATGCCTTCGATCAGCGCTGCGGTGGCCGACTCTCCGGCCTGGTACAGGCCGCCCAGCCGCTGCTCGTAATCATTGGCGCTCAGATGCTCGACCGCCGTCGGCCGACCATGCACGCGCAACACTTCCTGCAAGGTGTCGGTATCGGCCCCGGCGCGCAGCCATAACTGCCAGCCCTGCTCGGTCGGCACCCGGGCAACGCCGGCCTGACGCGCCAGGCGGTAAGCCAGCAGACCACTCACCAGCTCACCTGGCCCAGCCGCTCACGGCTCGCCGGGTACAGTTGCAACAGGTTGTCGCTGGCCTTGCGCTCGGGCAGCGCCAGGTTGGTCGTGGTTTTGAGGTTCTGGTACTTCTCGCTACTCAACTGCGCCAGGGTCTGGTCGTCACGGACAATGCGCGGGCGGATAAACACCATCAGATTCTGTTTGACCCGCTGGCTGGCGCTGGAGCGAAACAGCCGGCCGACCCCGGGAATATCGCCCAGCAGCGGCACGCGCTGGTCGCTGTCGGTGGTCTCATCGCCAATCAGCCCGCCCAGCACCACCAGGCCGTTGTCGGCGACCATCACCTTGGTCTTGATCTCGCGCTTGTTGGTGATCACATCGCTGGCCGCTGCGCTCTCGGCAATCGAGGAGACTTCCTGGACGATGTCCATGCGCACGGTGTTGTCGATGTTGATCTGCGGCTTGATCCGCAGTTTCACCCCCACTTCACGACGCTCGATGGTCTGGTAGGGGTTGGCGTTGTTCTGGGTCACCGAACCGGTAACGAACGGCACTTCCTGGCCGACCAGGATCGACGCCTCGGCATTATCCAGGGTCAGCAGGGTCGGGGTCGAAAGCAGGTTGAAGCCGCTCTGGCCTTTGAGCGCGTTGATCAGGGCGATGAAGTTCAGCCCGCCGCCGATATGCCCGACCCCGGCAGCGGCGCCCTGCACGCCCGAGAGTAATTGCGCCAGCCCGGTGCTGTCGCCACTTTGCGCCAGCGCGCCAACAGCGGCCACGCTTGGCGTAGTGCCGCCCGGAAAATTGATCGTGCCGCCGCCCAGGCTGTCGTGCTGGAACAGCCACTGCACGCCAAGCTCTTGCACGCGGGTGTCGGTCACCTCGGCAATGATCGCCTCGACCACCACCTGGGCACGGCGAATGTCCAGTTGCTCGACGATACTGCGGTAGGCCGCCAGTTCACTGTCGGGACCGACCATCACCACCGCGTTGGTGCCCTCTTCATATTCCATGCGCACGCCGTTGCTGCTGACCACCAGCGGCTTCTCGCCTTCGCCAGCCGTACCGGGCGGCGCTGCGCTGTCTTCCTGACCCAGGCCACGCAGCACCTTGACCACCTCGGCGGCATTGGCATGGCGCAGGTACATCACCACCGTATTGCTGCTTTGCAAGGCATCACGCGGTTTGTCCAGTTGCCGCAACAGGGCCCGCACGCGCTGGCGGCTGTCGCTGCTGCCGCGCACCAGCAAGGCGTTGCTGCGCGGGTCGGCGACCACCTGGGCACTGTCGGCGCCCTGTTCACGGGCCAGCAGCCGCGTCATCAGTTGTGCGGTGTCGTTGGCACTGGCGTGCTTGAGGGCCATGACTTCCAGCGGTTCCTGACTGACCTGATCGAGCTGCACCAGCAGGTTGTCGATGCGGTCCAGGTTGCTGCGCCAGTCGGTAATCACCAGCAGGTTGGCCGATGGATACGGCGTGATGACCCCGACTCGCGGGTCGATCAACGGCCGCAGGATATTGAGCATCTGTTCACTGGCGGCGTTACGCACATTGAATACCCGGGTGGCCATGCCGTCGTTGGCCTTGCCGTTGCTGCGCTTGGACTCCACCGGCACCGGCTCAAGGCGCGCCGACTCATCCGGGACGATCTTCACACTGCCGTTGGGCAAGTCCACTGCGGCAAAGCCCTGGGCACGCAATTGCGCAAGAAAGATCGCGTAGATCTCGTCACTGCCAAGCATCTCGATGCTGCGCACCGTGACCTTGCCCTTGACCCGCGGGTCGATGATGAACGTGGTGTTGGTAATGCGCGACACGCTGTCGATGAACTCCGACAGTTCGGTGTCGACGAAATTGACCTCGTAGACCGGCTCTTCTTCAGCGCCGGCCTGGCCCACGCCCAGCAGGCAGCACAGCAGGATAATGCGCAGGGGATGACGAAAGTGCTTGGTGATCATGTTCAGCCCTGTTGCTTGATGCCAAATGGAGGACGCTGCGCCGGCCACGGCAGCCGCTCGCGCTGGCCGTGGTTGTCGAAGATCAGCCCGCGTTCGTCGATGTCTTGCAGCACGATACCGGGGGCCAGCCGCTGACCACGGCTGAGGGTGCGCTGGCGCTGTTCGAAGCGCAGCACCACCACGGTGGCCGCCAGGTCACGGCTTTTAAGGCCGCCTATGTATTCGATCGGCAGGCGGGTCAGCGGCAAGTCGCCGGAGGTCACCGCCTGGCTGTGCCAGTGCTCGCTCAACAACTGCGGCAGCGGCGCCAGCGTGACCGGCGCGGCGGCGCTGGCGCTCTTGCTGCTGATCTGCAACACACACTGCGCCGCCAGCCAGCCGCACAACGCGACCAGCAACAGCTGACTGGCACGGGTGAGGCGGCTCAAGCGTTTGTCTCGCGCGGGTGCCAGCCAGGATGGCCCTGTACGTAACGCACCGGCGGCAGCGCCAGGCTCGCCAGTTGCCAACCGTCTGGCTGTTCGCGCAGCCAGGCTTCCAGGTGTTGCCACAGCGGCTGGCCTGCCTGGGCATCGACGCCCGGACCAAAGGTGCGGCACAGGCCTTCAGGTTCGCCCAGGCCGCTGACACGTTTGCCACTGGCGCTGTAGGTGACCTGCCAAGGCTGGCCGAACCAGCGCGGCAGGTCCTGGCTGTTATCGAGCAATAGCGGCTCACCGAACAGTTGCTCGGCGGCGTTTTCCAGCACTTGCGGCACCTGTTTAGCCGACACATCGACCACCGGCGCCGGATAGCTGCCGGTCAGGCTGAGCAGGTGTTCGCGGGTAATCATTTGCCCACGCTGCAACGGGCTGTCATACCGCAGGCCGGGCAGCAGCACCAGGCTGTCAGGCTTTTGTGCCAGAGCCTGATGCAGCAAGCGGTCCCAACTGCCGCCGCGCACATCACGCCGCCAGAGCGGCTCTGGTGCTCGCGCCAGCGGCTGGTCGAGCCAGCCGGCGTGGGCCGCGCGCTGCTGCTGGGCAAGCTGGCGAATCCGCTGGGCCTCGGCCTGATCGGCCGCGCTCAACGCGCCTTCCAGCGCCGGATGAAACTGCGCACTGAACTGCCACTGACCATTGTTTTGCTGGCAGCGAATACGAAAGGCGCCGCTGGCTCGCATGCCGCCGAAGATCACCGGCACCTGTTTGCCAGACGCTTGCAGTGCCTGCACCGGTTGCGGCCACAGATCCTGGCCACGGGCACAGAGCAGAATATCCAGTTGGGGAATTCGTTCGGCCAGCCACAGCCCGGGGCCGGTGCCCGTGTCGGCCAGGGCAATCACCAGATCGGCTTCGGCGCGCGCCTGCTCGAACGCCGGCCGCAGGTTGTCCAGCCATTGTTGCAGCGACGGTTTTTGATCCTTCGCGTAAGGGTCGGTGACGCCCACCACCGCGATGCGCAGCCCGCCACGGCTAAAGAAGCTCACTGACCGGGTGCCAAAACGCTGCGCGGTGTCAGCGTCCAGCCCCGCGCCCAGTACCGGATGTTTGAACTGTCGGTACAAACCGGCACAGGCTTGCGGCCAGAGCAGACGCTCGTCACTGCTGACCCGTACTTCGCTGCCCAGCAGCGCACTGCCCTGCACACCGGACAAGCCTTGGGTCAGGTACGCCAGGCCACTGCCATTCCAGCACTGGCCGTTCTCCAGGGTCAGGCTATTGCCTTCCCCGGCCTCGTTGCGCAGGCGCTGCAACACGGCGCCAAGCACCGGGTAACCGCCCGTTTGCACCTCACCGGCCTGGCTGGCATCGAGCAATGGGTCAAGCATGCGTTGCTGTGCGGACCGCGCATTGGCCCCGCTGATCCAGGGGGCCTGGCCGATCCGGGTCGCCGGGCCAAGGCGCGTGGCAGGTACTACCGGCAGGCCGGGCTGGCGTGCGTCCAGGGTATCGGCGACGTACAGCAGGTCGACCTGGCCACCCTGGCCGGCGGCCCCACCCAGCGTCGAACAGGCCGATAACCAGGGAGCCATGGCGCCCATGGTCATCCACCCCAACACACCGCGCCGCCGCAAAGAGACCATCGTTCACACACCCTGGAACTGTTTCAGTACAGGGGCGGCATATTGGCGATGACAAATGACAGTTTGATGGCAGTTTTGCAACTAACGAGCCATCATCGGTGCCATCAGCAGGTTAGAAAAAGCTCCACTAGCAGCAATGGATTTTTCCCGTTTTTACGACAACCAATGATTGTCAGACAAACTAACAATCAAACTCAGGACTCGCGGCGCTCCGTTTTAATAACGCTAAACCTGATAAAAATCAGTCCACTGCGTCAGGCTCATAAAAACAGCAGGTTGCATTAGAGTTTGCTCACGCGCCTGTTACATATTGAAACAAACCCTCTAAAGCTGGTGGCATAATTTAATCAAACTGCCAATTAATCATCACACTTGGCTCTTAAAGTCCGCGGTTCCTTTTCCAAACCAACTCTCATAAAAGGACCTGATGGATGAGTCGTGATACCGGCGATAACCTGAACCGCAACCCGAGCGTCAACGAACCGATGGGTTCAGTCATCGACACGTACCTGAGCCGTCGCAGCGTCGTGCGCGGTGGCCTGGGGGCGGCGATTGCCCTGATTGCCGGTACTGGCCTGACCGGCTGCTTCGACAGCGGTGGCGGCAGCTCCAGTGATGACGCGCCGACCACGCCGACCAATCCGGTCACCCCGACCCCGGAAGTGCCGAAACTGAAGCTGGGCTTCAACTCCATTCCTGGCTCGCGCACCGACGCCTGTGTGGTGGCGGCCGGTTACGTGGCCCACGTTCTGGCGCCATGGGGCACCCCGTTCAACAGCACCGCCAATGCCTGGAAAAACGACGGTACCAACACCTCTACCGACCAGGCCAACTCGGCCGGCATGCACCACGACGGCATTCATTACTTCCCGATCAATGGCAGCTCCACTGACGGCATCATCGCCATCAACTACGAGTACATTGATGAAAACGCCCTGCACCCGAACGGCCCGACCACCGTTGCCGGCAAGCGTCCGGTTGAAGAAGTGCGTAAGGAAATCAACGCCCACGGCGCCGGTGTGATGCATGTGCGCCGGGTTGATGGTCGCTGGCAGATCGTCGATAACGACCCGCTCAACCGCCGCTTCACCACCGCCTCGGTGATGAACCTGTCCGGTCCGCTCAAAGGCACCGACCACGTCAAAACCAAGTTCTCCCCGGACGGCACCCGCACCCGCGGCACCAACAACAACTGCGGCAACGGCTACACGCCATGGGGCACTTACCTGACCTGTGAAGAAAACTGGCCGGGCATTTTCGTCAACAAAGGCACCGTACCGGCCGATCAACGCCGGATCGGCGTGGCCACCGGCGAGACCAACTACCAGTGGGAAACCGCCGCCGGTGACAGCTCAGAGGTCAACGACGAGTTCCGCCGCTTCAACATCACCCCGACCGGTGCCAGCGCCACGGCGGACTACCGCAACGAAGCCAGTACCTACGGCTACATCGTCGAGATCGACCCGTACACCAACACCAGCGTGCCGGTCAAACGCACCGCGCTGGGCCGCTTCCGCCACGAAGGTTGCTGGCCGGGCCTGCTGACCGAAGGCAAGCCGGTGGTGTTCTACATGGGTGACGACTCGCAGAACGAATACCTCTACAAGTTCGTCTCCACCGCACTGTGGAGCGCGGCCGACGCCAACCCGAGTGATCGTCTGGCCACCGGCGCCAAGTACATGGACAGCGGCAAGCTGTACGTGGCGCGCTTCAACGCGGACGGCACCGGCACCTGGCTGCTGCTCGACACCACTTCCGCGACCACCGACGGCAGCACCTTGGGCGCCAAATTCACCGACCTGCCGGGCATCATCCTCAACACCCGCGGCGCAGCCGATGCGGTCGGTGCCACGCCGATGGACCGCCCGGAATGGACCGCGGTCAACCCGGTCAATGGCGACGTGTACCTGACCCTGACCAACAACTCCAGCCGCACCACCGCCAACGCTGCCAACCCGCGTGTGCCGAACCGTCACGGCCACGTGATCCGCTGGCACGACGCCGACAACCAGACCTCGTTCACCTGGGACATCTTCGTCTACGGCGCCAACGCCTCGGGCACTGCCGACCTGAACCGCTCCGGCCTGACCGAACTCAACCAGTTTGCCAGCCCGGACGGCATGACCTTCGACAGCCGCGGCATCCTGTGGATCCAGACCGACAACGGCGAATCGACCATCACCAGCTACACCAACGACCAGATGCTGGCGGTGATTCCGAGCAACATGGTGGACGCCGCCGGCAAGCAAGTCCCGGTCAACGCCAGCAACCAGGCCGACCTGCGCCGCTTCTTCGTCGGCCCCAACGGCAGCGAAGTGACCGGCGTGACCTTCACCCCGGACAACAAGAGCATGTTCATCAACATCCAGCACCCGGGTAACTGGCCGTCCACCCAGGTGGCCACTGACGTCACTGTCGGCAAGGTACGACCACGGGCGTCGACCGTCGTGATCCAGCGCGCCGACGGGGGCGAACTGGGGGTCTGATCGACCCGGATTGCGATACCCCCGGTAGGAGCGGCTTCAGCCGCGAAGGCCGCGATGTGAAGGCTTCGCAGCTGAAGCTGCTCCTACGGGGTTGCGTGTTTGCTGCACGACAGCGTGGACACGCCACTCAGGTCCAAACGCAATCCCACAACGGGTAATCTCCCTCGCTTTCGACCAATCCTGCGCGAACCGGGTTGGCGATCACATAGCGCGCCATCTCCAGCACCTGCTCTTGCGTCCTCGCTGCGTGGTCGTGGTAACCCTTTTGCCAACGTAGTGTCTGGTTGCCGCAAGCACGATTGATCGCATAGGCATTTGCGCCTTTAAGCTGCTGCATCAGTTGGCTCAAGGAACCTGAGCGTAGCTCGAACAACCAGTGCAAGTGATCCGGCATCACTACCCAGGCCAACGAATTCACCGCCCCAGCCTCATGCAGGCAACGCAGTTGTGCGACCAGCATCCGACCAATATGAAACTGCGCAAATACTGGAGCCCGTTCCCGGACGGCACATGTCACCAGATAGATTTGCCCCTGTATCGAGCGGCGACCAATACGAAGATTACGTGCATGAGCATGAGCAGGCATTCCATTGCCCTCCTTGACATCCTCCCCGGCCTGAAGGCCGGAGATTCCTGCGGCGCTCAGGCGCGGCATCGAGCCGCCCCCAAGTCGCTTCGGTGGGTTCCTGCTGCTGGCGCCATGACCTCTGCGCTCACTTCACAGGCTAACCGGGCGTGTCCCGCCCTTAGTACATTGATCGCGCCAACCACATCGGCGCTGCCTTCGAAACCACATCCCAGACACCTGAACAGCGCTTGCGTCTGGCGGTTGGCCGCCGACACATGGCCGCAACTGGGGCACGTGCGGCTGGTATCTCGCGGCGGCACGGCAATCAGCCAGCCGCCGCGCCACGCCAGCTTGTAGTCCA
>NZ_JAMYDZ010000048.1:0-13854 GCF_024129905.1 Pseudomonas sp. 21LCFQ010
GGACTCGAGGCCGAGAGGTATCGCAGGGCTTGGAATAAGGGAATGGACTTGTTGTGGGTGCGGTGCCACCCACGACCGCGACGTCAACGCCGCAAAGAACATTCTCGCGCTCGGGCATGAGCGTCCAGTTGTGGGAATCCCCGCCCTTTAGGACGGGGAGGATGTCAAGCAGGCATACAAGCGCAGCGAGGCAGGAGGGTAACCGACGGAGTGTGTCGAATCTTGTCTCTGCTCAGGATACGCTGACCCTTGGGCGCTTTTTTGTCGGGGGCGTCAGCAATTGCCGTTAGAGTGTCAGTTGATAGCACCCGTTAACGAGGTATCTGTAAGTGCAGGACGAAGCAAACGCATCCTCAGCCAAACCGCTGCACCAGCACGTGCTGGACGCCATGGCGTGTTTTGAGGGCATCAAGGATGAGATGTTCGATGAGCTGATTCAGATGGCCACCGTGCATTTCGATGTGCCGATTGCGCTGATTTCGATTCTTGAAGACAGCCGCCAGTGGTTTCTGGCCCAGTCGGGCATGAGTGTCGGGCAGACTCCGTTGATCGACTCGTTCTGTGCGCGGGCTATCTTGACCAATGATTTTTTTCAGATCACTGATGTGCTCAGTGATCGGCGTTTTCGCGATAACCCGTTGGTACAGGGCGATCCGGGTATTCGCTTCTACGCGGGCTACCCATTGGTGACTGGCGATGGCGTGCCGCTGGGCATGTTCTGCATCATCGACACCCAGCCGCGTGACAGCCTCAATGCTGAGCAACAGACCATGCTCAAGCAAATAGCCAAAGTGGTCATGTTGCGCATCCGCGACTTGCGCGAAACCAGCTATGTTGACGCCACCATCGGCCTGTTCAACCGCCTCAAGTTCGAAAAAGACGTTGAGGCGTACCGCAACCGTGACGAGCCGCTGACGGTGATCGCTGCCGACATGATCTCGCCGGCGTTCCTCAATGAAATCGTCAAGTCGCTGGGCTACCCCTTTGCAGCCAAAGTGATGTTGCTGCTCAAGGACAAGCTCAAGGTCATCATTGGCGAGCGCGACCTGTACAAGATCAGCCCCACGCGCTTTGGCTTCATGGTGCCGGGCAACGGCGATATCACAGACTTGATCGATCAGCTTTCCAGAGAAATCGAGCAGCCGATCGAATGTTCCGGTATCCCTCTGCAACCGCGGGCCGGGCTGGGCATGTTACGGCTCTGCCGTGGCGACTGGCATGAAGACTGGCTGCGCTGTCTGGTCAGTTCGGCTGACCATGCCCGGCACAAGGGCAAGGGCTGGGTGTACTTCGAGCCAGAGCTGGATCGGGCCCAAGTGCGTGCGTTTACCTTGCTGAGTTCGTTGACCATCGCGGTAGAGCGTGAAGACCAGTTCTTTCTGGAATATCAGCCCAAAGTGGATACCCATACGGGCCGGATGTGTGGCGTCGAGGCGCTGCTGCGCTGGCGGCATCCGGAACTTGGTTTGATCAGCCCCGGTGAGTTCATCCCGCTGGCGGAAAAGACCCCGCTGATTGGCAAGATCAGTCTGTGGGTGGCGCATCATGCGCTGGAGCAAGTGGTTGTATGGAAGGCGCTGGGGCATGACTGGCCGGTGTCGATCAACGTCTCGGCCGCCGACATGGCCAACTCGGCCTTCGTCGAGCACTTGATCGGCTTGCTGCGTGAGAAAGCCATCGAGCCGCATCTGCTGGAGCTTGAGTTCACCGAAGGGGCATTGATGATCAGCCCGCAGGTGACTCACCGTAATCTGGAGCGCATCCGTGACTGCGGCATTCACCTGGCGATTGATGACTTCGGTACGGGCTACAGCAACTGGACTTATCTGAGAACCTTGCCGGCCACGACGGTGAAGCTGGATCAATCGTTCATGCGCGATGCATGCATCAACCCCAAGGACCGCGCAGTGGTGATCTCGATCATCCAGTTGGCGCAGACCATTGGCTACAAAGTGGTCGCAGAAGGGGTCGAGACCGCAGAACTGTACGAGTTGCTCAAGGAATGGGGCTGCGACCAGATCCAGGGCTACTACATCGCCCGGCCGATGGGGCCGCAAGCGTTGCTTGCGTGGGCGGGGCAGGCGCAGGACTAGCCCCCCTGCCAGGCCCTCTTTTTTGAGGTCAGGCTTGTGCCTATATAAATCAATGGGTTAGGTCGGTGCTGAGAAAAAGGGTTCCCGGCCCGGAATCAGCACTTTTCTCTTTTAAAACGTAGGCTTAAAGAGCAGAGTGTCTACTTCACTGCCGTATAGGCAGCTCAGAAATCGGTCGGGGTGGCGACGCTGTCGATCAGGTCCTTCACTGCCGTATAGGCAGCTCAGAAAGAAACCCATCCCAAAGGGGGCAGATCCTCAAACTTCACTGCCGTATAGGCAGCTCAGAAAAGAAAGGCCAGCGCAAGCTGGCCCAGGCTGATCTTCACTGCCGTATAGGCAGCTCAGAAACCAGGCAACATGCCGGATTTCAAGGCCGGTAACTTCACTGCCGTATAGGCAGCTCAGAAAAGTGCGGTGCTTTGTGCTGCCCTGATTTCAGGCTTCACTGCCGTATAGGCAGCTCAGAAAAAGGTCAGTTGGGCATTTGAAGCACGGCGCACCTTCACTGCCGTATAGGCAGCTCAGAAATCAGCCCTTGTCGCTTCCGTCCTTGAGCAGGTCTTCACTGCCGTATAGGCAGCTCAGAAAAGGCAAACATACCGATGGTTGGCCATGCATTCCTTCACTGCCGTATAGGCAGCTCAGAAAAAAATCGTTTGCTGCATTTGCTCCGTGTATTGCTTCACTGCCGTATAGGCAGCTCAGAAAACCAGTAATGAGCCGACCACCATGGGTGGCAACTTCACTGCCGTATAGGCAGCTCAGAAAAACCCCGGCCGACTTGGCGAGACTGGCTAGATCTTCACTGCCGTATAGGCAGCTCAGAAATGGCAGCGGATGGGTTACCTGATTGTCGGCTGCTTCACTGCCGTATAGGCAGCTCAGAAAGCAGGCAGCGGCGCAGCAGACCTCGCAACCGCCTTCACTGCCGTATAGGCAGCTCAGAAACTCTCCTTCGCCATCACCGCCAGATGAGCCACCTTCACTGCCGTATAGGCAGCTCAGAAATTGGCCCCGGCTCCGATTGAAACACCGCAGGCCTTCACTGCCGTATAGGCAGCTCAGAAAACTCGGACTCACCCAGGGTCGCACCCTTGTGCCTTCACTGCCGTATAGGCAGCTCAGAAAACTTCCGCGCAACGTCCTCACGTATTCGCCGACTTCACTGCCGTATAGGCAGCTCAGAAACGATCAACAACCTGCCCGATGCGGTGCTGGCGCTTCACTGCCGTATAGGCAGCTCAGAAACACATCCGCATAGGCCTTAACAACGTCGCCGCCTTCACTGCCGTATAGGCAGCTCAGAAACAGCGATGCAGATCAGCAGGGCCAGGCGCTTCCTTCACTGCCGTATAGGCAGCTCAGAAATGCTCCTGCTGTTCCTCCCTGGCCTGTTTTTCCTTCACTGCCGTATAGGCAGCTCAGAAATCTACAGGATGTCAAATCGAAGTGGGCCGTCCCTTCACTGCCGTATAGGCAGCTCAGAAAGTAATTGCCGGAGAACTTAACCTTCAATGATTCTTCACTGCCGTATAGGCAGCTCAGAAAATGGTCCCCGCTGCGCTGCCGCCGCCACTGAACTTCACTGCCGTATAGGCAGCTCAGAAACTCGGGATTCGGTCTAAACCCCGACAGCCTAACTTCACTGCCGTATAGGCAGCTCAGAAACTCGGGATTCGGTCTAAACCCCGACAGCCTAACTTCACTGCCGTATAGGCAGCTCAGAAACTGATCGACTACCAGGTGCGAAAGACCACCACCTTCACTGCCGTATAGGCAGCTCAGAAATGACCCAGTTCGGCCGTGACCTGCGGCATCGCCTTCACTGCCGTGTAGGCAGCTCAGAAAAGTAGTAGACGATCCTGATGTTGGGGAGCTTGATTCACTGCCGTGTAGGCAGCTCAGAAAATCAGGATGCGCCACGGGGTAGCGAACATCGACTTCACTGCCGTGTAGGCAGCTCAGAAATCACCAGGTGGGTCGCCAGTCAGCAGCACAACCTTCACTGCCGTGTAGGCAGCTCAGAAAAGATCCGGGCAGCATGGTGGGTATGTAGGGGCCTTCACTGCCGTATAGGCAGCTCAGAAAATCGCAGACTGCAGGCACTCGCAGCACAGCGACTTCACTGCCGTATAGGCAGCTCAGAAAAGAACCGGACAGGGCGCGAACTGTACATAAATCTTCACTGCCGTATAGGCAGCTCAGAAATGTACAACACGCTCAAGCTGGGTCGGTACGTGCTTCACTGCCGTATAGGCAGCTCAGAAAGACCGGCGCAGATTTGATCGACGGACAGCTGCCTTCACTGCCGTATAGGCAGCTCAGAAAGCGAGAATTGGGAAGCCTCACAGGGCCGTGGTCTTCACTGCCGTATAGGCAGCTCAAAAATCTATTGATGCTGCCCAGCGGGCGGCAAAGGACTTCACTGCCGTATAGGCAGCTCAGAAAGTATCGGGCGCAATAGCCGCGATGATCAGTATCTTCACTGCCGTATAGGCAGCTCAGAAATTTCCCCTGCCCAGCGCCAGAAGCTGGAGCGCCTTCACTGCCGTATAGGCAGCTCAGAAAAGCTCGCGCGGGCTCTCACCCGAGTTCTGGTTCTTCACTGCCGTGTAGGCAGCTCTGAAAAGATTCAAATCGCACAGTCCTGAGAGCCTTGGCTTTACTGCTGTGTAGGCAGCTCAGAAACGTTGCCGCAGTCGATTTCCAGCGGCTTGGTACTTCACTGCCGTGTAGGCAGCTCAGAAATGCAGTGTGCCCGGATCCGCAGATTTCAGAACCTTCACTGCCGTATAGGCAGCTTCGCAACTAAAGCCAATACTGTTCTGTTAGACCGGTGGTAGCCCGCTTGCTGGCGAAGACGGCGGCACATTCGCAGTAGATGCTGTGACTTTACCGGCCCTTTCGCGACCAAGGTCGCTCCCACAAAGGCATGCGGTGCTTATTTGAACAGTATTGCAACTAAAGCCAATACTGGTCAGTTAGACCGGTGGGAGCCAGCTTGCTGGCGAAGGCGGCGGCACATTCGCAGCAGTTGCTGTGACTTTACCGGCCTCTTCGCGAGCAAGCTCGCTCCCACCGGGGGCATACAGTACCTGAGCGAACAGTATTGCAACTTAAGCCAATACTGTTCGTCAGGCGCTATAACTCTGTGGGAGCGACCTTGGTCGCGAAGAGGCCGGCGGGTCTGGTTGGGGCCTTGTGGGAGGGAGCTCTGCTTGCGACAGGGCCAGTAAAATCGGCACATCTGCTGTGGATGTAACCCTGCAGTCGCCAGCAGAGCTGTCTCCCACGGACCTGGCCAGTCTTAACTGATCGGCATTATTCCTGCCATGCCCTGTGCTTGCTGCTCGAAAGAAAGGGAGTCTCTTGCAGGTTGCCCAGCCAACACCCATGGCCTGGTCATGAAGATGACCAGGCCATGTTTGCTTAGTGCTGCGGCTTCGACGGTTCCAGGGTCGTCTTGGCCGTATCGTGACCTGCATTCAGGTTGGCGCGGATATCACGCACCTGATTGGCCGTCACGGCACCTGCATTGTTCGACCAGCCCTGGCGCAGGAAGCTCACCAGTGCGGCGGTCTCGCTGTCGTCCATGCGCCAGGCGAAGCCCGGCATTGGCAGCACGGCGGGGGCGCGGGCGGTCGATGGGGTGGTGGTGCCGGCCAGGATCACGTGGATCAACGCAGTCGGGTTGTCGGCATTGATGATGGTCGCACCGTCCAGGCGCGGGAACACCCGCGATGCGCCTTCACCGGCCACGAAGTGGCAAGCCCCGCAGTTGTCCAGATACAGACGCTCACCCAGGGTCAGGTCCTTGGCAGCGGTCAGCTTGGCAGCAGTGGCCGCGCTGCGCTGCGGGTCGTGCTGATAGGTGGCCTGGCTGGCCGGCAGCGACTTGAGGTACGCGGCAATGGCGTGCAGGTCGGCGTCGGTCATGTGCGAGGTGCTGTTGGCGATCACGTCGGTCATCTCGCCGCCTACCGAAGCCTTGGCGTTGCGGCCAGTGCCCAGGTAATCAACCAGCTCTTCCTGGGTCCAGTGCGGCATTCCGCGCAGGCTTGGCACCGACCAGCCATTGAGTTCGCCACCGGCCAGGTAGGTCGCGCTTTTCTCGTCCAGGCCGCGCTCCTGCATGGTCAGTGCCCGTGGCGTGTGGCACGAGCCGCAGTGGCCCAGGCCCTGCACCAGGTAGGCACCGCGGGCGATCTGCGGGTCTTTGCCATCGGTCGATACCTTGAGCGACACGGCGGCATCCTCCGGCAGTGGCGAGAACAGCGTGCGCCAGTAGGCCAGCGGCCAGCGGATCGACAACGGCCACGGAATGTCATTGGCCTTGTTGGCCTGTTTGACCGGGGCCACGCCATTCATGAAGTAGGCATACAGCGCCTGGGTGTCTTCATCGCTGGTGCGTGCATAGGACGGGAACGGCATCGCCGGGTACAGCGCCGTGCCGTCGTGGTTGATGCCACGGCGTACCGCTTGCTCGAACTGACCGTAGGTCCAGCCACCGATACCGGTGTCTTTGTCGGGCGTGATGTTGGTGGCATAGATGGTGCCGATCGGTGACTCGATGCCACGGCCACCGGCAAACTCCTTGCCGCCGTGGGCGGTGTGGCAGGCCACACAGTCACCGGCGCGGGCCAGGTATTCACCTTTTTTGATCAGCTCGGGGGTGACCGGCTGGGTCAGTTGCGCGGTTGCATCACCGGAGCGGTTCAACAAGCCTGCGACCAGCCAGCCGAGCAGCGCCAGGACCACACCCAGCACCACCAGGGTGAGCAATAGGGAACGGGATTTGGATTTCACTTTTCTCGCTCCTTATGCCTGCACCAGCGGGCCGGGGTTTTTCAGGTACTGTTCCTTGATCGCCTGCGCTGCATACAGGGTGATGGCGCCGATCATGGAGGTGGGGTTGGCCTGGAAGTTCTGCGGGAAAGCGTTGCCGCCCGGCACGAATACGTTGTGCACGTCCCAGCTCTGCAGGTAGCGGTTCAGCGCGCTGGTCTTGGGCGAGTCGCCCATCACTGCGCCACCGACGTTGTGGGTCGAGACGTACTTGGTCAGGTCCCAGTGCGAGTCCATGCCCAGGAAACTCTCGGTGTAGCTGTCGGGGCCGAGTTCCTTGGTGATGTCCAGGACGATCTTGCGCAGGTACTGCTGCAGTTTCAGCTCGTTCTGTTTCCAGTCGAAGGTGATCCGTGCCAGCGGCAGGCCCCAGCGGTCCTTGTAGTTCGGGTCCAGGTCCATGTAGTGGTCGCGGTACGACATACAAGTGGTGGTGATGCTGACCTTCATCGAGTGGCCGTACCAGTCGACCATGCCTTCTTTCCAGCCCTTGCCCCAGTCGGCGGTGCCGGCTGGCAACGAGGTGCCGATAGGCGCGCCGGTGGCTTGCGAGCTGTGAATCTTGGCGCCGCCAATGAAGCCCGCCGCGTTGCCGTCGAAGTTGCCTGGGGATACGTCGTTGAACATCTGCCCGGTGGCACCGGCGGTGGCGAACGGGTTGAAGAACTTGTCTTTGAAGAACAGCGTCGCGTTACCGTTGCTGAGGAACGCGTAGTTGCGGCCCACGGTGCCGGTTTCAGTCACCGGGTCATACGGCTGGCCGATACCGGAGAGCAGCATCAGGCGCACGTTGACGAACTGAAAGCCCGCCAGCACCACGATTTTCGCTGGCTGGAACACAGTGTTGCCGTCGGCGTCGGCGTAAGTCACGCCCTTGGCGGTCTTGCCGTCCGGGTGCAGCTCGACCTTCAGGACGTTGGCATTGACCTTGTAGTCAAAGTTGTCCATGCGGTTAAGCGCATCCATCACGGCGGTCTGCGGCGATGCCTTGGAGTAGTTCAGGCACGGGTACTTACTGCAATAGCCGCAGTAGTTGCACGGTGCGATCTGGTTGCCGTAAGGGTTGGTCCACGCCTGGGAGACGTTGGCCGACGGGTTGGGGAAAGGGTGGTAGCCCAGCTTGCGCGCCACGTCGGCGAACATCGAGCAGTTCAGGGTGTCTTTCAGCGCCGGCAGCGGGTAGGGGTTGGAACGCGGGCCTTCGAACGGGTCGCCGCCTTCCATGATCTGCCCGCGCAGGTTGCCGGTGTTGCCCGACAGGCCGCAGATCATGTCGAATTTGTCGAGGTACGGCTCGATCTCTTCCCAGCTGAACGGGAAGTCACCGATGCGCATGTCGTCCTGCAACACGCCCTTTTTGTAGGCCTGGTCGGCGTAGGTCTTGAGCTTGATGTCGGTCGGCGTCGGGCGAATCAGCACGCCGGTCCAGTGCAGGCCCGAGCCGCCCACGCCGGTGCCCGGTTCGAAGGCACCCCACTTGCGGGTCGGCAGCGCCATGCTGCTGGTGTTGTGGCGTACGGTCATGGCCGCATCTTTGGGGGTTGCCATGATCTTGTTGCGCACGCCGTAGGCGTACTGGTCAGCCGGTTTGGGGTAGGCGAAGTCCTTGTTGGTACGGTCTTCGCCGCGCTCCAGGGCGCGGACCTTGAGGCCCGCCTGGGCCAGCTCGATACTCATCAACGAACCGGCCCAACCCAGGCCGACTACGACGACATCGACTTCGTCATTGGTAATGTTTGCCATAAAAACCTTGCTTGCGTGAAGGCGAATGTTCCGGGGTCAGCCGCGCTGGCCGCTGACACTGACCGGACCGAGGGGGTACTTGACGTTGTGCTGGGTGACCCATTCGACGTAGCTGGCGCGGGCACCGGGGAAGCCGATGGCAATCCACGCTTTCATGCCCTTGTTGCCGCCGTAGATCGGGTCGGCCAGGTAGCCCTGCTTGGTGTGGCCCAGCAGCTCACCGAAAAACTGCTTGGACTTGAGGATGTCCTCGCCATAGGCCCTGAAGTCGACTTCGCCGCTTTGCAGCTTTTTGAGCACGTCGTTCTGTACCGGCGCATCCAGCACCGCGAAGTTGTCGCGATGCTTTTCCTGGCACCAGGCGTTCACGGCCTTGATCGCCGTACGGTAGATCTGCTGTGGGGTGAACGGGATCTGGTAGCCCATGGTTGGCGGCGGGTTGGCCGGGAACGGGCCTTCCAGATAGATCTCGCTGCCCAGGTCGCTGGCCAGTTGCTGGTCGATGAACACCGGTACGTTGGTTTCCAGCGCGCCAGGGCCACGGCCTTCGGCGGGGATCAGGCGGTCGGTGGCGGCGAGCACGAATGCCCATTCGCCAGGGCTGAAAAAGGTCGGGGCGTAGGTGTCCAGGCCCGGGGCAATCATCTCTGCGGCGGCCGCGGCACTCAGGCCTTTGACGGTCACACCCATTGCCGGCAAGGCAATCAGGGAGGAAAGCAGAAACTTCCTTCGCGATGTCGGTTTGTTTAACAACATGTAGGGATCACCTATGACTGCTCACAAGAAAATCCCGGACGACACAAGGCTCTAACACACGCCTGACGGCGCATCTGACCCTCTGCTTGAACGTTGGCGACAGGTTGCTGGACTGTTCGCACGCCGGCTGCCGCTCGCTTTCTTGAGGGCAAACGACAGCGTGGGCAAACGACCGGGGTCGTTGCCAGGTAGGCGAACAATTCAGGAACAGGGCTGGCAGGCCTTCTAGGCTGCTCTCATTGTGTTTCGTTTGCAGCGGGACGGCCGGGTCATTACGGTGACCCGGCTCGAACATAGAGGTGCGATACGGTTTGATCGCTTGCTCATCACGGGTTGTACGATGTTATCAGAGTCATTCGGCTATGTAACGAATGATTTCATAATGATAGTCAAGCGCTCTAGTGTCGCATTCTTGAGGTTGATTGCGCTGTCTTTAGGATGTCCGATTAACAAGAAAATCTTGTGAGATTTTCATGGTTATCTGATGACATCGCAGGCCCTCGAGCTTATCGCTTTCAGCCTTCAGGGCAGCGCCAGCCACTCGCTCTGCACCTTCTGGTAAGCCCCTGTGGCCTTGCTCAGGTGCAGCCACTGGTCGACATAGCTCTTCCAGTCCGCATCACCGCGCGGTAGCAGGTAGGCTTTTTCGCCGTACTGCATGTAGCGCGACGGGTTCACCGCGCACAGGCCCGGCAAGCGCTTTTGCTGATACAGCGCTTCGGACGAGTCGGTAATCATCACGTCGGCTTTTTTATCCAGCAATTGCTGGAAAATGGTGTTGTTGTCGTGGAAGGCCAGTTGCGCCTTGGGCAGGTGCGCGCGGGCAAATGCCTCATTGGTGCCGCCTGCCGGTTCGATCAGGCGCACCGCCGGCTGGTTGATCTGCTCGATGGTCTGGTATTTGTCCTGATCGACGCAGCGCACCAGCGGGATCTTGCCGTCCACATCCAGGGTGTCGCTGAAGAACGCCTTCTTCTGCCGCTCCAGCGTCACCGAGATCCCGCCCATGCCGATATCGCACTTGTTGGCGAGAAAGTCCGGCATCAGGGTCTTCCAGGTGGTCGGCACCCATTTGACCTTGACGCCCAGGCTTTGCGCCAATGAGCGCGCCATGCTGATATCAATGCCTTCGTACTCGCCATCGGCGCGCCGATAGGTGTAAGGCTTGTAGTCGCCGGTGGTACACACCGCCAGCTCGCCGGCCTGCTGGACCCTGTCCAGATGCGAGATCGGCTCTTGAGCCTGGACCAGACCGGACAGTCCCAACAGCAGGGCGGTGATTGCGGACAATTGCAGATTCATCGGGGCGGTTACTCGCTTGTTGGTATTGAGGGACCAGCAGGGTAACCGCTTTGACGCCCCTTACGGCAGCCGCATCGGTTACATGCGAAAGCGCATCACCATCGCGTTCAGCGCTACCGCCAGTTGCGACAGCTCACCGCTGGCGGCCGAGGTCTGGTTGGCGCCGGCAGAATTCTGCAGCGACAGGTCGCGGATGCTGGTCAGGTTGCGGTCGACTTCCCGGGCGACTTGCGCCTGTTCTTCGGTGGCCGTGGCGATGCTGATGTTGCGCTCGTTGATCAGAGCAATGGCGGCGGTGATTTCAGTCAGCGCTTTGCCGGCGGCTTCTGCGACCGTCAGGCTTTCCTGGGCGCGTTCGCGGCTCAGGCCCATGGCGTTGACTGCTTTGCCAGCACCGGTCTGGATCGAGGTAATCATGCTTTCGATCTCGGCGGTGGACTGTTGGGTACGGTGTGCCAGGGCGCGGACTTCGTCGGCGACCACGGCAAAACCGCGCCCTGCCTCACCGGCACGGGCTGCCTCGATGGCGGCGTTGAGCGCCAGCAGGTTGGTCTGGTCGGCGATGCCGCGAATCACATCCAGCACGCCGCTGATGTTCTGTACCTGAGTGGCCAGACCGTCGATCTCGGTGGCGGTGCTGCCGACCGCATGGTGCAGGTCGGTGATGACCGCCACCGTCTCGCTGACCCGTTGGCGACCATTGATGGCCGACTGGCTCGAGTCCTGGGCGGCATCCGAGGCCAGTGCGGCATTGCGGGCGACTTCCTCGACCGCCGCGCTCATTTGATTGATGGCTGTGGCCGCCTGGTTGATTTCATCGTTCTGGCGCTGGATACCGCGCAGTGCGTCAGCGGTGACCGCGCTGGTTTCTTCCGAAGTGGATGCCAATTGGTTGGAGGAGTGGCCCAGCTCGCCCAGCGTGTGGCGCAGGTTCTGCTGCATCACCGCCAGGGCGCCGAGCAGGCGGCCCGGCTCGTCATTGCCGTTCACCTCGATCGGCTTGCTCAGGTCGTTGCCGGCAATCTGTTCGGCGACATTTAGCGCCTGGGCAATCGGTGCCACCAGGCTACGGGTGAACAGCGCCGCCAGGACCAGGGTGGCAATCAGCGCGACGATGATCGCGGCGATGGTCACATACTGCGCCTCGGCATACACCGCGTCGGCCCGTTCGCCGGAGCGGGTGGTCATCAGCTCGACCTGGCGGGTGACCTCTTCGATGTCCTTGCTCAGGCGGTTGGCTGCCAGGGTCTGCTCGCCACCCGGCGCGGTAATGGCGCTGATCGCGTCTTCACGCTTTTGCTCAACCAGCTCCAGAAAGCGCGTATGCACGCCCAGATAAGCGATCAGGTTGGCCTCCATCTGGCTGTAGGCTTTCTGGCCATCCGGGTTGGTCAGCAGTGGCTTGAGCTTCCTCACATCGGCTTCGAGGTTGGCGCGGCCATCCTTGATGCGTTGGTGGGCCACCTGGAGTGCTTGTGGCGATTGGGCGGTACGCAAGTTGGTATTGCCAAGGCGGATGGTCAGCAGGTCGCTTTCAATATTGGCGATGGCCTTCACGGCAGGCATCACCTTGTCCTGCAACACTTGCCGGGAGTCTTTGAGTTGGGAGGCCTCGTACAGTGAGAACAGTCCGAAAGCCGAAATCAACAGGGCAAAAAAGCCGAAGCAGAGCAAGGAGCGGGGGGCGATATTGAGGTTTCTCAGGTTCATGCTGAAAGCCTGTCTACGGAGGAGGGGGCGGTCTGGCGCGCAGACCTTAACCGTTTCAGGCAAAGCTCGCTTGTTAGGCTTTGTGAAGTTCAGGGGCCATTTATCTTTTTTTAACGGCTATGGCGACGAAATTTGGCGTGGCTGAAATAGCAGGTGATAGGGCTGAAACGCCCGCGTGATAGCCATTTGACGCCATTGGATTGGCGGGCGTTTTCTGTCAAGGGCTGCTGCGGTCCGGTGCGACAAAATACCGCAGCAAGATTTTCTGGTTGATGCACCGACCTATTGCTGATTGCTCATGGGGCGGTGGCCGGGTCGGCTCAAACGTACTCCACCTTCGACTCCACCCAGCCGGTAAAGTCCGGGTGCAAACGAGCGGCTTGTTCCGCCAATTGCTGCGCAGTTTCATCACTCAGACCGTAGCGTTCATCAATCGCTTCGGCCAGCGCCTGCCAGTCCATGTCTTGGTTATCGTCCTCATCAGGTTCGACCCAGCTATCGACGTAGAACACCTGCCCCGAGCCCAGCTGGCGGATGAAGTCCTCAAGGCTGCCCGCCACCAGGCTCGACTCGCCCTCCGAGCCCATGAACACCACCGGCGGCGTGCCAGTCAGGCCGGGGTAGTACCACAGCAGAAACAGCGAGCCGGTGCCGTCCTGGCCGAACTGCACGAAGCTGTCGCCTTGCGCGGCCCAGCGCTGGCCACCAAACCAGTGGCCGAAGGTCTCGGCCAGATCTTCATCAGTGGTCGCAAGGAACTCGAAATCAATTGGCCAGGTGATCAGTTGGCGTTCGCACAGGCCTTCGATAAAAGCGATGGCGTCGCGGGTGGTCGGGTCCAGTTTGCTTTGCATGGTGGCTTTCCGTGAGGGGAGGGGGTCAGTAGACAGCATAGAGCCGAAAATCTTCGAGCCGGGGCGGGTTGCTGGCTGGCGACGCCGGGCGTCGGCTCAGCCGATCGGGGCTATGTATGCCATTTACCAAGCTGGCGCGAAAAGCCCCTTCCTTCAGGTGGGGGATGAAAGCGCCACCGCGAAGCGGTCATAGGGGTTAATATCCATAAAGCCGCCCCTATTCTGTGTTTCATGATTGAAATGAAAGCGACCAAAACCCTCAAGATTCGAGTGCGAGACAAGCATGCAGCGCAGCTGCGTGAAGCGTCTCGTGCTGTGAATTTTGTGTGGAACTACGTAAACGAGTTGAGCAGTCGCTCGATTCGTGAGCATGGTCGTTTTCTGTCGGCGTTCGACATTCACAAGTACACCAACGGGGCCAGCAAAGACCTGGGACTGCACAGCCAATCGGTGCAGGCTGTTGCCGACGAATATGTCACACGGCGCAAGCAGTTCAAAAAGCGTCAGCTACGCTGGCGCTGCTCGGGCGGCGCTCGGCGCAGCCTCGG
>NZ_JAMYDZ010000049.1:0-11042 GCF_024129905.1 Pseudomonas sp. 21LCFQ010
GCGATGTGAACTCACTGAAACTCGCGAAAACCAGGATGGCCAAGTCGGTGCTGGACGCCGGCTGGGGCCAATTGAAAACCATGCTGGAATACAAATGCGATCACGCAGGCACGGTTTTCAAGGTTGTTAGCGAGAGAAACACCACCCAAACCTGTTCGAGCTGCAAGCAATTGCCGGACTCGAGGCCGAGAGGTATCGCAGGGCTTGGAATAAGGGAATGGACTTGTTGTGGGTGCGGTGCCACCCACGACCGCGACGTCAACGCCGCAAAGAACATTCTCGCGCTCGGGCATGAGCGTCCAATTGTGGGAATCCCGGCCCTTTAGGGCGGGGAGGATGTCAAAGCGCCTCTTCCTTGATTTCCTGATAGCGCTTTTCCAGTTCCTGACGCAGTTGACGACGATGCTGGGCCTGCATGAAGCGGCGGCGGGCATCCGGGGTCTGCGGCTCCAGCGGCGGGACGCGCACCGGTTTGCGATTGTCATCAATCGCGACCATGGTAAAGAAGCAACTGTTGCTATGGCGTACCGAGCGCTCGCGGATATTTTCGGTGACCACCTTGATCCCCACTTCCATGGAGGTATTACCGGTGTAGTTCACCGAGGCCAGAAAGGTCACCAGCTCACCGACATGCACCGGCTCGCGAAAGATCACCTGGTCCACCGACAGGGTCACCACATAACTGCCAGCGTAGCGTGCGGCGCAGGCATAGGCGACTTCGTCCAGGTACTTGAGCAGGGTGCCGCCGTGCACATTGCCAGAGAAGTTGGCCATGTCCGGGGTCATCAATACGGTCATCGTCAGTTGCGCGTTTCCAGGTTCCATTGCTGATTCTCACGGTCAAGGTAGGGAGAAGACGCCTATGCTGGCATTTGCTGATGCGTGCAGATAACGCGACGCCTGGCGAGTATTTTACGTCACGCGCGGTAACCGATCTGTTTCCATATATTGCACCGGCTTTATGGCAAAGGGTGCAGTGTTACTCTGCAAAAACCCTTGCACAGGGTTTTCCCCAGACCTATACCCAATTGACGACGTTGCCGGTCACCTGACCTTGCCTGCGCTATGGACCATGCGTGCAAGCGGCAGCGCCATTATTTAAGGAGCCACACCCGCCATGCATGCTGTTGACTTCATCCAGGATCTGGCAGTGATCATGCTGGTGGCCGGGGTGGTGACGATTGTCTTTCACCGCCTCAAGCAGCCGGTGGTACTGGGCTACATCGTCGCCGGCTTTCTGATCGGGCCGCATACGCCGCCGGTTGGTCTGATCCACGACGAACACACGATCAAGATTCTTGCCGAACTGGGGGTGATCTTCCTGATGTTCTGCCTGGGCCTTGAGTTCAGCCTGCGCAAGCTGTTCAAGGTCGGTGCGACGGCGTTCATCGCGGCGTTTCTGGAAATCTTCCTGATGATCTGGCTCGGTTACGAGATTGGCCAGTATTTCGGCTGGGGAACCATGGATTCGCTGTTCCTGGGGGCGATTCTGGCGATTTCCTCGACGACCATCATCGTCAAGGCGCTCAACGACCTGAAGATGAAGAACCAGCATTTTGCCCAGTTGATCTTTGGCGTGCTGATCGTCGAAGACATTCTGGGGATCGGCATCATCGCGTTGCTGTCGGGTATCGCGGTCAGCGGTGCGGTCAGTTCCGGCGAGGTGTTCTCCACGGTCGGCAAGCTGTCGCTGTTCATGATCGTTGCCTTGGTCGTCGGCATCCTGCTGGTGCCGCGTCTGCTGGCCTATGTAGCACGCTTTGAAAGCGACGAAATGCTACTGATCACCGTACTGGGCCTGTGCTTCGGCTTCTGCCTGCTGGTTGTACGGCTGGAATACAGCATGGTGCTGGGCGCGTTCCTGATCGGCGCGATCATGGCCGAGTCGCGCCAACTGTTGAAAATCGAGCGCTTGATCGAGCCGATTCGTGACATGTTCAGTGCCATTTTCTTCGTTGCTATCGGCCTGATGATTGATCCGGCGATTCTCATCGAATACGCCTGGCCGATTGTGGTGATCACCCTGGCGGTGGTGCTGGGCAAGATGATCTCCTGCGGTCTGGGGGCGTTCATTGCCGGTAACGATGGCCGCACGTCGCTGCGCGTCGGCATGGGGCTTTCACAGATTGGCGAGTTTTCGTTCATCATCGCCGGGCTGGGCATGACCTTGCAGGTGACCAGCGACTTTCTCTATCCGGTGGCCGTGGCGGTGTCGGTTATCACCACCTTGCTGACGCCGTACCTGATCCGCGCGGCTGATCCTTTGTCGATCAAGCTGGCCGGTGTGGTGCCGCGTCGTGTCGGGCGGGTCTTCACCATGTACGGCGAGTGGCTGCGCAGCATCCAGCCGCAGGGTCAGAGCGCAATGCTGGCGTCGATGATCCGCAGGATTCTGCTGCAGGTCGGTGTCAACCTGGCGCTGGTGGTGGCGATCTTCTTCAGCGGCGGTTATTTCGCCGGCCGCATCGGCGCTTACATGAGCGATTGGGTGGCCGATGTCGGGCATCAGAAGGCCTGGATCTGTGGCGCGGCGCTGCTGTTGTCGCTGCCGTTCCTGATCGCCGCCTACCGCAAGCTCAAGGCGCTGTCGATGCTGCTGGCCGAAATGGGCGTGAAGCCGGACAAGGCCGGCCGTCACACCGAGCGGGTGCGCAAGATCGTGGCTGAAGTGATTCCGCTGTTGTCGCTGGTGGTCATCTTCGTCCTGCTGGCCGCATTGTCAGCCAGCATTCTGCCAACCCTGGAGCTGCTGGTGGTCATCCTGCTGGTTGCGGCGGTGGTCGCCGCAGTGCTATGGCGCTGGTTTATCCGTGTGCATTCACGGATGCAGATTGCCCTGCTGGAAACCCTGGGCAATAACCAGGACACCCCAGGGCATTGACCTTGCGCGCGGGTCTGGCTGGAAACTCAGCTTTCCAGCCAGACGTCGCGGGCCCAGTGCCAGACCGATTCCCAGCTCTCCTCGGTGACGATTTCTTCTTCGCCAGACCACAGCACCACGGTGCCGTCTTCTTCAACGCAGTAATAGTCGTCGCCATCCTGGCACAGCGGCACCAGATCGCGCTCGACACCGGCATCCCAGGCATTGGCTGCCACGTCGGGCAGGTAGGTGTGCGATTGCGGGTCGGTCACGGTGACCGGCTCAAGGCTGCCGTAGACCACATCGCTGACCTGCAGCAAAAACTCCCGCAAGCCAAATGGCATGTTGATCAGCAGTTCTTCCTCGATTTCGACCAGCAGGTCTTCGTCGGGCAGTTCAAGCCGCACCGGAACCGGCTCGTTCTGTTCACGCAATTGTTCGATGACTTCTTCCACGGCATGGATCCTCTGAGCTAGATGGCGCGGGTTATACAGTAGCCGAAAGCCGCTTTCAAAATAACTATCCGAACGGGTAACAAAAAACCCCGGAACGAGTCCGGGGTTTCGATCACACAAGGGCGCCGGTAGTTCAGCCGTTCTGGCGAATACCTGCAACCAGCCATGGTTGGTTTTCACCTGGCGCGCGTTCCATGTTCCAGCTTTCGCTAAAGGCTTCGCCCTTGTCGAAACGCGAGTTCTTGGACACGCCGTGGAAGGTCAGGGTGGCGATGGTGCGGTCGGCACGGTCATCCACACCGTCAAGTTGAACCTGCAGGTCGTCGATGTAGGTGGACTGGAAGCCGTCACCCTGTTCGGCACGTTCGCGTTTCAGGAATTGCAGCATGTTCGGGGTGACGAACTCGGCAATCTTGTCCATCTCGTTGGCGTCCCAGTGTTGCTGCAAGGCCTGGAAGTGCTGACGGGCGGCTTCCAGGAAGCGCTCTTCGTTGAACCAGGCAGGCGCATTGATCGCCGGGGTTGCAGCGGGCGCAGCCGACGAACCGAAGATCGGAGCGTTGTTCGGCTGAACGGTTTCACGCTGGTAGGGCGCACCGGCACCCGCCATGCTCGCTTGTTGCTGCTGGGCGCGGCGACGGGCGATGAAGCGGAAGATCAGGAAGGCGATCAGGCCGATGATCAGGAAGTCGAACAGCTGCATGCCGTCGAAGCCGTCACCCATGAACATGGCGGCCAGCATGCCACCGGCGGCGATGCCTGCCAGCGGGCCGAGCCAGCGCGATGCGCCGCTGGCCGCAGGGGTTGGACGGGCAGCAGCGTTAGGGGCCGCAGCCGGGGTGGCTGGAGTGGCCTGGCGCGATTGATGAACCGGTGCCGAGCCGCTGCTCTTGCCGCCGCCGAAACGTGCGGCGTTGGCATCCAGGCTCAGCGTCAGGCTGAGGCACAAGGCCATGGCGATGCTGAAAAAGCGTTGCATAAGGGGATTCCCGTTTTTATGAATTGCACGCGCGCAATGGTGCACAGGGTGCAGGCCATTGGCTAGTGAAGGTATGTTTCGAGCTTTTGCATGAAGCTGAAAGCGGCACTGAAGACACCGCATACCGTAGGAGCGGCTTTAGCCGCGAAGGCTTCGCGGCTAAAGCTGCTCCTACGGGGGGCGTGTCAAATCGCTTCGAGCTTGGCGTAGCCCATCATCAGCCACTTGCTGCCTTCGGCGAAGTTGACCTGCACCCGGGCCTGGGCGCCGGCGCCTTCGAAGTTGAGGATCACGCCTTCACCAAATACCGCGTGTTTGACCTGCTGGCCCAGGCTGAACTGGGTTTCCGGGATGCCGGTACCGCTGAACAGGCTGCTGTTGTTGACCTTTGGGGTGCCGCCGAACGGCCGGCTGACGCTGTTGGACAGGCGTACTTCCTGGATCAGCCCGGTCGGGATCTCGCGTACGAAACGCGACACCTTGTTGTAGGTCTCACTGCCGTACAGGCGGCGGGTTTCGGCGTAGGTCATGACCAGTTGCTGCATGGCCCGGGTGATACCGACATAGGCCAGGCGCCGCTCTTCTTCCAGGCGCCCCGGCTCTTCGAGGCTCATCTTGTGCGGAAACAGGCCTTCTTCCATGCCCACCAGAAACACGTGGGGGAATTCCAGGCCTTTGGCGCTGTGCAGGGTCATCAACTGAATGCTGTCTTCGTGCTCATCGGCCTGGGCGTCGCCGGCTTCCAGCGAGGCGTGGCTGAGGAAGGCCGCCAGCGGCGACAGGTCTTCTTCGTTTTCGCTGTTTTCGAAAGCGCGGGCGGCGCTGACCAGTTCCTCAAGGTTTTCTACCCTGGCCTGGCCTTTTTCGCCCTTTTCCTGCAGATGGTAGTCGATCAGCCCCGATTGCTCGATGACGGTCTGGGTCATCAGGTGCAGCGGCATGTCCATGACCTTGGCGGCCAGGTTGTCGATCAGCTCGACAAAACCGTTGAGGGCGCTGGCAGCGCGGCCGGTCAGGCCCTTGTTGGCTACCAGCAGGCACATGGCTTCCCACATGGAGACGCTGCTGTGCCGGGCATGTTCGCGGATGGCCTCGACAGTCTTCTCGCCGATGCCGCGGGCCGGCACGTTGATGACCCGCTCCAGCGCGGCATCGTTGCCACGGCCTTCGAGCAAGCGCAGGTAGGCCATGGCGTTTTTGATTTCGGCGCGTTCGAAGAAGCGCTGGCCGCCATAGATACGGTACGGAATCCGTTCGCGCAGCAGCGCTTCTTCAAGCACCCGGGACTGGGCGTTGGAGCGATACAGGATGGCGATATCGCTACGCGACAGGCCGCTCTTGAGCGCGCTCTCGATGGTCTCGACCACATAGCGTGCTTCGTCGTGTTCGTTGAAGGCCGCATACAGGCTGATCAGTTCGCCATCGCCGCCGTCGGTCCACAGCTCTTTGCCCAGGCGTCCACTGTTATTGACGATCAGGCCGTTGGCCGCCTTGAGAATGCTGGCGGTGGAGCGGTAGTTCTGCTCCAGGCGGATGACTTCGGCGTCGGGGAAGTCTGAAGAATACTGCTGGATGTTCTCGATGCGTGCGCCGCGCCAGCCGTAGATCGACTGATCGTCGTCGCCGACCACCATCAGGCTGTCGCCGCCCTTGGCCAGCAAGCGCAGCCAAGCGTACTGCACGGCGTTGGTGTCCTGGAACTCGTCGACCAGCACATGCCGGAAACGGCGCTGATAGTGTTCCAGCAGGCCGGGATGGTCACGCCACAGGTCCAGGGCACGCAGCAGCAGTTCGGAGAAGTCGATGACCCCGGCGCGCTGGCAGGCGATCTCGTAGGTCTCATAGATGCTGCGCATGGTCATCAGGAACAGATCGCCACTGGCCTGAATGTGTTGTGGGCGCAGGCCTTCGTCTTTCTGGCCGTTGATGAACCATTGAGCCTGGCGGGCCGGCCATTTCTGCTCATCCAGCCCCAGCTCACGGATTACCCGCTTGACCAGACGCTGCTGGTCGTCGCTGTCGAGAATCTGGAAGGTCTGGACCAGGCCGGCTTCCTGCCAGTGCGCGCGCAGCAGGCGATGGGCCAGGCCGTGGAAGGTGCCGACCCACATACCGGCCGGGCTGATGCCCATCAGTTGCTCGATGCGGTGACGCATCTCGGCGGCGGCCTTGTTGGTGAAGGTCACCGACAGGATCGAGTGCGTCGAGGCCTGCTCGACCTGCATCAGCCAGGCGATACGGTGCACCAGGACGCGGGTTTTGCCGGAGCCAGCGCCAGCCAGGACCAACTGACGACCCATGGGCGCGGCTACTGCCTGGCGCTGGGCGTCGTTGAGGGAATTGAGCAAAAGGGAGAGGTCATCATGCATGGGCGACATTCTAGGGTTTGCATTGATGCCGGGCAAACCATGCGTGCACCCATGGATATAAAAAGTCTGGGTCAGCAAACGATTGCGCGCTGGCGCAGCGCCGGTATCAAGGCCGCAACCTGTCTGGCTCAAGGTTGTCAGAGAAATAAGGCGATAATTTTTCTACACTCAGGCTGTTTGGACTTGCCGAGTGCTTGTGTATGCTCCGCACACGCTCAAGGCACCCTAATATCAACAAGAATGACGCCATGACTCTCCGCTTCAGTCCGCACGATCCCTTTGGCACGCGTCGTCGGGACATCCGCCAGCAGTTTGCCCCGCACCTTGAGGTCGAGCGCACCCGGCTGCTCTATCAAGGCTCGCTGCTGCCCACGCTGTGTATGTTCATCAATGGCCTGATCTGCGCCTGGCTGTTATGGAGCCCGCAGCGCGACTGGCAGGTGGGTATCTGGCTGGTCTGGCTGGTGGCTCTGGTCGGCTTGCGCATCGTGCAGGTCACCGCGTTTCATGCCGCAGCGCCTGAGCGTCAGGCGCTGCCAGCCTGGCGGCACCGGTTTTTGCTCGGCGCGCTGGTCAGCGGCCTGACCCTGGCTTGCGCGGCGATGCTGCTGGTGCCGGTGGACAATTTCGAACAGCAAGCCTGGGTGTTCGGCATGATCGGCGTGGCGACCCTGTCGGCCAGTGTCGCTTATGCAGTGAGCCTTTCGGCGTTCTTCACGTTCAGCCTGTCTTGCCTGCTGCCGCCGATCATCTACCTGTTCTGGGGCACAGATGTGCCCAATCGTGGCTGGGGCTGGCTGGGGCTGGTGGTGTTGCTGGCGCTGATCGTGGTGGTGGTGCAGATCAATCGTCTGGTCCGGCGCAGCCTGATCCAGCGCTTTCAGAATCAGGCCCTGATCGAGCATTTGCAGCAGGCTCAGAGCCGCAGCGAACAGCTCAATGAAGAGCTGGCCAGAGAAATCGAACAACGCCGCCAGGCCGAGCGCAGTTTGCGCAAGGCTCAGGCCGGTCTGCAGAATCGTGTCGAACAGCGCACCCGGGAGCTGGAGCAGGCTCGCCAGGCGTTGAGCAAGAGCCCGCCGCCCCTGGCGGCGACGGTATTTGCCTCGGCCAACGAAGGCATTGTCATCTTCGACCCCGAGTACCGGATTCTGACCATCAACCAGGCATTCAGCCGGGTTTCGGGTTACAGCCAGGAAGACCTGGTCGGCCGTAAGGTCACCGATATCGCCAGCAGCCGCGATGCCCGGCGCTACTTCCCGGCCATTCATCAGGCGCTGGAAGAAACCGGCCATTGGCAGGGCGAGTTGGTAGAAGCGCGCAAGAACGGCGAACTGTACCCGCAATGGTTGCAGTTGAGCCTGGTGCGTGATGCTGCGGGAACGGCCAGTCACATTGTCGGCTTCTTTACCGACCTGTCATTCAAGCGTGAATCCGAAGAGCGTCTGCGCTACCTGGCGCACTTCGACGAACTGACCGGTCTGGCGAATCGCTCGCTATTTAAAGAACGCCTCAACCAGGCTTGCCAGCGAGTACGCCAGGGCTCGCGCAGTCTGGCCTTGCTGCACATCGATCTGGACCGCTTCAAGCTGCTTAACGACAGCCTGGGTCATGAAGTGGCCGACCAGTTGCTGCAGCACATCGCCCGGCGGCTGAGCAGCGCCTTGCCGGAAGCCGACACCATTGCGCGGCTGTCTGGCGATGAGTTTGCCGTGTTGTTCGATACTTATGCCAACCTCTCCAGCCTGGCGCGGGTCACTACCCGGATGCTCAACAAACTGCATGCGCCGGTACTGGTGGCCGGCCACGAGCTGGTAATCAGTGCCTCGGTAGGTATCAGCCTGCTGTCGGATTCGGCGCGCGATGTCAGCGCTTTGGTCAATCAGGCCAATATGGCCATGAAGCATGCCAAGCATCTGGGCGGCAATAACTTCCAGTTCTTCACCGAGAGTTTGCAGGCCAGCACGCTGGAACGCCTGCAAATGGAAATCCAGCTGCGCAAAGCCATCGAAGAGCAGCAGTTGCGGGTCTTTTACCAGCCCAGATTGTGCCTGAGCAGCGGACGCCTGGATGCCGCTGAGGCGCTGGTGCGCTGGCTGCATCCGGAGCGCGGCATGGTGCCGCCCGGCGAATTCATCGGCCTTGCCGAAGAAACCGGGCTGATCGGTGCGATTGGCGAGTTCGTGCTGCGCCAGGCCTGCCGGCAAGCCTGTGAGTGGGAGCGTATGGGGCTGGAGCCGATCCGGGTGTCGGTCAACCTGTCGGTGTATCAGTTGCGCCAGGGCAAGCTGGTCAGTCTGGTGCGTCAGGTGCTCGAAGAAACCGGGCTGGACCCGCACCGCCTGGAATTGGAGCTGACCGAGAGCCAGTTGCTCGACAGCGTGGAATACATCATCGCCACCTTCCAGCAACTGCGCGGGCTGGGGGTGAAGCTGGCGATCGATGATTTCGGCACCGGTTATTCGTCGCTGAGTTACCTCAAGCGCTTCCCGGTGGACTACGTGAAGATCGACCAGACCTTCATTCGCGGTCTGGATGAAGGCTCCGGTGATGCGGCGATCATTCAGGCGATCATCGCCATGGCCCACAGTCTGGGCCTGAAAGTAGTGGCCGAAGGGGTCGAAGAGCAAACCCAGCTTGAGTTTCTCAAGCAGCAGGGCTGCAACGAAGTGCAGGGCTATCTGATCAGCAGGCCGGTAGAGGCGCAGGTGCTGGCAGAAAAGCTGCGGGGTACGGACTGACTGACGATTCGGTGCGGGGCGGTTATCGCGTTGCACGCTCTGATGTTTGTTTGGAAGTGCCCTTTAGCTGGGCGTCCGGCGGCTCATGTAGTATAACTACAAGCCAGCTACACACCTGCCACCGCACCTTCTGATCGAGTCTTTCCTGTGAATCTGCTGCAACACATCACCCAGTCCCGCAACCTGCTGCGCAAGTCGGAACTCAAAGTCGCCGATCATGTGCTGCTTGATCCTGCGGCCGTGATGCACAGCTCCATGGCCGATCTCGCGCACAGCGTGGGTATCAGTGAGCCGACCATCGTGCGCTTCTGTCGCGCCATTGGCTGCACCGGCTTTCAGGATCTGAAGCTCAAGCTCGCGCAAAGCCTGGCGGCGGGTGCCAGTTTCGGTCAGTTCGCGATCAATGAAAACGACTCGGTCGCCGACTACAGCCTGAAGATTTTCGACACGACCCTGCACACCCTGATGGAAGTGCGTGAGAGTCTTGATTCCCAGGCTGTGCAGTTGGCGGTGACCGCCATGGCTGGCGCCAATCGGGTCGAATTCTACGGTTTCGGCGCTTCCGGCGCGGTGGCGGCTGATGCCCAGCACAAGTTCTTCCGCTTGCTGCTCAATGCTGCGGCCTACTCCGACCCGCACATGCAGGCCATGTCGGCGGTGACGCTCAAACCCGGTGATGTAGCGGTGTGCATTTCTCAGTCGGGGCGCTCCAAGGACCTGCTGATCAGCGCCAACATGGTTCGCGAAAGTGGCGCCACGCTGATCACCCTGTGCCCCAGCCAGACCCCGCTGGCCGAGCTGTCGACCATCAACCTGGCGATCGATGTGCATGAAGACACCGAGATTTACACGCCACTGACCTCGCGCATTGCGCACCTGGTGGTCATTGATGTGTTGGCCATGGGCGTGGCCATGGCCCGCGGCCCAAGCCTGGTCAATCACCTCAAGAGCGTCAAGCGCAGCTTGCGCAGCCTGCGGCTGTCGCCCAAGTCGATCAAGAATCACGACGACTGATCCGCGTTTTTCCTGGGCTGGTGTGTTCCGGGCATGGCGAGCGCCAGCGAACACAAGGATCGCTGGCCAATCACGCTGGCGGGTTAAATCAGGCTGCCGGCTGAATACCGCTGATGCTCAGGATGACCTCGCCTCTATGGTAGACAGACACGCTTTGGTAGCTGATCAGGTCGAACACCGAGAAACTCACGGGTTTGTCGAGCGCAGTGGTGTCGCCAAAGACGGGCTCGCCGGTCAACTGCAGGTCCAGTTGAAGGTGGGTGGGTGAACGATCTGCTGCCTGGATCAGGACCGGCTCATAGGCAGCGCTCGGCACAGTGACCATTGCTGACACCTTGACCTCACGCTTGTTGGTGGCCGCTGTTTTGTCGAACCGGATATTCCAGTTTTTGGTTTGAATAGTCATTTGAGTCTTCCTTGGGTGGACATTTTTTAGCGAAGAGATCATCGCCGAAGGGCACGAAGATCGAGGCTGGTTTGGACCGAGGATTGCCTAGGGAAACTCCGAACAAGTTGCCCATCAGCCGGAAATGGACGGCTTGAGGATGCCGAAAGGCCCGATTTTCAGCCGCTGATTATTAGATAACCAAGGCAACGCCTTGGTTATCTGCCCTCACGGGCGCA